>CAJOOW010000079.1 GCA_905236375.1 uncultured Alphaproteobacteria bacterium
GGACAAGAATCGAAAGAACAAAATTCGCCTTTTCAACAAAATCAGCATCAAATTTTGAATTTTAAAGAAAAGAGATACCAAAGGCGAAATAAGGAAGAGAGCAAGCAATTTGAAAGCATCTGGGTATATAAACCTGAGAAGCAGCAACCAGAAAAGCAATCTGATTTTACTACAAAAGAACAGGCAATTAGTATGCAAAAGGATGAACAACATGATGACAAAAGCAAGCAAAGTCTCTCAGGAAAAGGGCCTTCGTTTGGCATCACAAAAAAAGAAGAAGCAAAGAACAAAAATGAGCAGAAGTTTGAAGGACCAAAGGAAACAGCAGTAGAAATTACATCCGATGAAATGAAACCGACTAAAGATTCATCTACAAGCGAAATAGAAGGCACCCAACAAAAGCCACAAATAATACACCAATATAAAATCGAAGGGAAACCTCTGCCAAAAAGCCTTGCAATAACGGCGCAAGATATAAGTCAACCAGTATCTTATACAGCTGAGAAAGTTGTTGAAAAAAAGGAAGATAAAACAAACATACCAGAAGAAGAAAAAGCGCGATTAGATCAGCACAAAAATAAAGAGGAGAACCCAACCAATTCAAAAACTAGTTCAACTGAAACTAAAAAAGAAAAGGGTTCAGATCTAGAAATTAAATCTAAAGAAGATATACGAAAACAATTGGAAAAAACTGAAAAGAACAGAAAAAAAAGAGCTAAACGAATTGCAAAAAGAAGCAACAGATCTAGTCATTTGACAAAACAAGCTCAAGTTGAAAAGCATGATCACTCAGAAGAATCCACCCATAGTCATCATGATCAAGAAGAAGGAACATCAATACCCCTGCAGGAAATGCCAAAGCAAGAAGCGACAGAAGTTGCTAGAACACTCGATCACGCTGGTCTCGAAGAAGAAAATTGTTGTTTCTTATGTCTTATGTATCCGTGCTATATTTTAGGAAATTGTGTTACACCAAAAGGTATTTTTTATGCAAACTGAATTTTTCTTTAACAGGCGAGCCCTATTTTCTGTTATCATCTATGCATGCAGTTCAAATCATAAAACAGAACTGGCATTGTTTTTGGCCTTAAAGTAAATTTGGAGATAAAAAGAAATAATGACTGACAACTCAGAAAATCTTAAAACACCATCTAGACCGCCTTCTCCCCTTGTAAGCTTCATGCCACCAAAACCAGTTGTGTTGGTGGGGCTTATGGGATGCGGAAAGACAAGCATTGGAAAAAGACTTGCAAAAAGGTTTGATTTGCCATTTTGTGACTCTGATCAAGAGGTAGAAGAAGCCGCTGGATGTGCTATTGGAGAAATTGATTCAGTTTTTGGAGATGGCTCTCTGGAAAAGGGAGAATTCAAAGTAATATCAAGACTACTAAATCAACAGGTTCAAGTTATTGCGACAGGATGTCTTTCGTTTACATATGAAAAAACAAGAAAACTTATAAAAGAAAAAGCTATTTCAGTTTGGCTTAAAGCTGATTTACAAACTCTTTATACTAGAGTTTCAGGCAGAAAGGACCGCCCTCTTCTTGAACCAGGAAAAGAAGAAGAAATTCTGACACAAATGATGAATGATTATTATCCCATATTTGAAGAATCAGATGTCAGCGTTCAAACATACGATGAGCCAGCAAATATCACTGTAGATCGTGTTATCATTGCAATGAGCGAATTCATAAAATCTAATTATCCAGATTACCATGTATTGAAATCTGTATAAAACATGGCGGAAAACGGAGAAATAGAACAACTTGTATCTTATTTTAGTCGGCTGCCTGGAATGGGAAGCCGTTCTGCTCTTAGAATTGTTTTGCATTTATTGCGAAAAAAAGATACTGTAATGAATTCAATCATAAATTCTCTACAAGCAGTCTATAAAGATGCAAAGATCTGTGAAATCTGTGGAAATGTCGACGTACAAACTCCTTGTTCAATATGCTCAGATAAAAGAAGAGATTCTTCCAAAATTTGTGTGGTTGCTGATATTGCAGATTTATGGTCTATAGAAAAAGCTAATTTTTATTCAGGTCTTTATCATGTCCTAGGCAATAAACTATCAGCTGTGGATGGTATTACTCCGGATGATTTGAATATATCTGGACTTTGCGAAAGGATAAAAAACTCTGACTCCATAAAAGAAGTAATTTTGGCACTTAGCGCTGATATTGATGGTCAAACAACTTTATTTTTCATAAAAGATAGAATTGCAAATTTCAATATAAAGATTACAACATTATCACAAGGTGTGCCAATTGGCAGTGATCTTGAGTATTTAGATAACGGGACAATTGTAGCTGCATTTGCACAACGAAGAGAAATCTAGAATTTTTTCAGTCTTTTAATTTACCAACGATTCTATCAAAAATTATGGCCATAGTTCCATTTCCTGCGACATTACATGAAGTTATTATTGGGTCAAAAAGAATGTATAAAGCTGTAACCAAAGCTAGCATATCAGCATTTAACCCAAGATAATTTTGCATTATTGGCAGCATAACCAGAACCCCGCCTCCAGGAATAGCTGCTACTGCAAATTTAGCCAACATAAAATGAAAAGCAAAAACTATATACGTGCCGATAGAAGGCATTCCCATTCCAAATGACATCATTACTGTTAATGCCATCATAGGAATAAAGAAACAGTCTCCAACGAGGTGAATATTGACAGTTGAAGGGATAATGATCCCTGCATTAATTTTTTCGTTAACATTTTGCTCAGCGGCTTTTATTGAAAGAGGCAAAGCAGCGGCACTTGACATAGAACCAAATGCTGTAACTATGGCCGGCAATATATTCTTTATATAACCAATCACTTTTTTGATTCTTAATCGCGATAGAATTAAAAGTTCAGTAATGATCAATCCATATGCTGAAATTATAAAAGTTAAAAGCACAGGAAGATATTTCTCTATAATGGCAGATAAAATGCCATCTGCTTGTAACTTCAAAGTCGTCCCTATTATAAACAAAGGCATAATCGGCAAAAGACACTTAAAGAAGAGCTTCGCAAACCAATCCAGTTTCCGAGAAATCTTCTCAGAAATATCTTGCTTCAAAATTCCAAAAGTTAATCCCAAAATCACTCCAGAAAACAAGGCTATATCATTAGATACTAATTGCTTAATTTGAATCGTAAATGCCGGAATCAGATTTGAATCTTGCTGCGTCACATTGCTAAGATTCCAATCTCCTCGTAAAAATATATTTGATGTTGCATATGAAAGCATTGTGTTCATGAAATTCGAACAGCATATGAGCGGAATGATTATTATGATATATTTCATAGCTTTAGCGCCAAGTCTCGAAATTGAACTAAAAACAAGCGAAAAAATAACAAACGGCAAAAAGAAAATTAACAAATCTTTAATTGTTAGACTTAATGCATATGCTATTTGTTCGAATCGCAAAGGTAGTTTAGATTCAAACAGGATTGAAAAAAGCAGCGCACTTATAAAGATTATTGGCAATATGAAACTTTTTATCTTTGAATTCATTTTCCTTATCTCCTGCCTTTAAATCTTCCTCCAGATACATAATAGAATATCATATTCGGGAAATTCTGTGTACTGTTTTGAATCACTGTTTTTTAATATAGCTCTTCAAATAGAGCAAGAGCCTCATCGAGTTAAATGAGAGGCTCTCAATCATATTTGTTTTTAGAATTTTTATTTTATAACGATTATCTCTTAGAGAATTGGAATCTTCTTCTAGCCTTCCTTCGGCCATACTTCTTTCTTTCAACGACTCTTGAATCTCTCGTTAAGAATCCAACTTGTTTTAAAATTTTATGCAGTTCTGGCTCGAATGCGTCAAGAGCTTTGCTTATACCATGTTTAACAGCTCCAGCTTGACCTGACAAACCTCCGCCTGTAACAGTGCAGAAAACGTCATACTGCCCTTCCCTATTCGCCACAGAAAATGGCTGAGATATTAACATTCTCAAAACAGCTCTTGAGAAATATTCACTCTGATCCTTTCCGTTTATGAGAATTTTGCCAGTTCCTGGCTTAATCCAAACTCTAGAAATGGAGTTTTTCCTTTTTCCCGTAGCATATGCTCTTCCATAAGCATCTAGCTTCTGTTCTCTTTTAACTGGTTCATTCGTCCCGTCAACAGGAGAATTAACTTTATTTTCTTCAATCATCGACTTACCTTTCGGCTATTTTTTCTATTAAGTTTAGACACATCCAGAATTTCTGGATTTTGAGCTCCATGCGGATGTTCTGATCCTTTGTAAACCTTTAATTTCGAAAGTATCGAACGGCTTAGAGGGCCATTTGACATCATTCTCTTAACCGCATTCTTGACCATTCTATCCGAACGTGGCTCTTCCATCAACTGCTTCATCGAACGATGTTTAATCCCCCCAGGATATCCTGTGTGCCAATAATATTTTTTAGCATCCAACTTTTTCCCAGTTAGAGCTATTTTATCGGCATTTATAACAATAACATTATCTCCACAATCAGCATTTGGAGTAAAATAAGGCTTATTTTTTCCTCGAAGAATATTAGCGATTATAACCGCCATTCTTCCAAGGACGAGCCCCTCTGCGTCGATAAGAATCCACTTCTTTTTGACGTCTGAAGACCTCATAAAGGACGTACTCATATCCTATCCTAAAAACAAAAATCTAAGGAATTTTAGCACGTTCAATCACCTATGTCAATTGTGTTGTTTTTTGAAATTTGCTTTCGCTTTCAAAAAATTTTCTTAGATCGAAGTTTAGGCATAAATACCTCCTTTGAATTTTATGGAAATGCTTTAAAAAGAACATTGTTATTAAACATTTGTTCTAACTTAAGCTTAAAATTTGTTGAGAACGTGGATATATAATGATAGAATCCTGCTCAAGAAATTTTTGAAATATAAAATTACTATGTTGAAGCTTCTTTTTGTATCTCTCGTTTTTTCTATAATTTGTTACAATTTATCATCTTATTCTCAAGAACATACCTTTATATCCCGCTATGAACCCCTAAAGGGCCGTGAAATAACTTCTAATCCAGGTAGTGTTTCTTCAATGGCTAGGATGGAGAGGCCAAGATCACAAAAGCAACGTCAGCCAAGAAAATTTTTTCATTATACCCCCAAAACTGATAGCCAAACGGATTCCAATCAAACGAAATCCGAAGCCTTGAATTCTCAATCAGAGCTAGAACTGCCAGAAAATGCGAATTTATATAAAGAAAATCAGGAATTAATTGGCGAAGAAGCGCAGCAAAAGGCATTGGCAGCTGAACTTATAAAAAGATTCTACGAAATCTATATCGAAGCAGAGAAAGAAATAATAGATGAATTCAAAACTGAGCCTGAGTATTTATCGGAATCTGATAAGGCTGAAACTCTGAAAGCAGCATTACAATCTGCGTCGTGGCTTAATTCATATTTTGCTGATGATCTCTAACTTTTCTGTACTATTTTTGCGATAAATTGTATCATTGTTCGGATAGGTAAGATAGAGATCGCAGAATGTATTATCCAAAACGCCAGAGAAATCTGATTTTATGTGTTTTCGCAATTTGTGCTTTTATAACGACGATTATAATAGTTAATTGTTTCTCTGATGAAAATTCAGACATTAAGCAAATGAAGTTTGATGTAACAAGAATAGGAGTTCTTGATGGGGAAAGATTGAAAGCCGAAGCTCTGTGTTTTAAATCACATGAGAAAGTTGCTGATATGGTCTCCGAATTGTTGGTGAAGATCCGTCAGACCTCTGATTCCATGAAAAATTCATATGATGAAGTGAAAAAGAATAAAAAGCTATCTCGAACAAAACGAAATTCAGAGCTCGCTAAGATCGAAGCAAAATGGAATACGGATTCAAAGAAATATAATGCAGAAATGCAGAGGATCAAAAATCTCGACATGAAACTAACAGAATTCATCCAAAATAAATTAAATCAAGCAATTGATGATGTTGCAAGAGCCGCCAGCTTGGCTATCGTCATCAACAAGGGATCGAGAGAAATGATCAATGTTTTTTATAATTCCAAAAATATCGATATAACGGATTTGATAGTGAAGAAACTCGATGAGTCTATTCCAAATATTGATTTGAAGGAGCTTGAAAAATGATCGATAAAAGATTTTTTGATAAAAAGGCATTTATAACGATTGGTGAGATTTGCGACTTGCTTTCTATCAAGTTGCCCGAAAACATCTTAAAAAATAAGAAGATTTATGACATAGCCAAAATAGATAATGCGACTGATTCTGATATAACTTTTTTTCACAATTCAAAATATGCAGATGATTTGTCAAAGACCAAGGCTTATGCTTGTGTTGTTTCAAAAGGCCATGCTGATTTAGTTCCAAAAGGAACAATTGCATTGATTGTCGATGAACCTTATTTAGCTCATGCAATCTTGCTAAAAGCTTTTTATTCGATCAAAAGAAAACTCAAAAAATCGTATATTTCGAAAAAAGCCTCAATTGCTAAGAATGCCGTTATTGAAGAAGGCTGTCGTATTTCCGATTTTGCGTCCATTTCAGATGGGGCAATAATAAGAAAGGGAACATTCATTGGAAGCAATGTAACTATTCTTGAGGGAGTCGAAATTGGCGAAAATTCGCATGTTGAGTCAAACGTAACTATTGGATTTGCAGCTATTGGAAAATCGGCTTATATCAAAACAGGCGCGAGAATTGGCCAGCAAGGATTTGGATTTCACGTTGGGAAAATTGGAATAGCAGATGTTTTGCAAATTGGTCGAGTTATTATTGGAGAAGATGTTCAAATAGGAGCAAATTGCACTATTGATCGAGGAAGTATGAGTGATACGAAAATTGGGAATCATTGCCGGATCGACAATTTGGTTCATATTGCTCACAACGTCGAAATTGGCGATTATTGCGTTATCGCTGCTCAAACAGGAATTGCTGGAAGCACAAAGATTGGAAGTCAGTGTTTCTTCGGAGGGCAAGTTGGAATTGCTGGTCATATAACAATTGGCGATAAAGTGACATTTGCGGCAAAAACAGGAGTAATGAGAGATACTCCTTCTGGAAGCAAGATGGCTGGAATTCCAGCTGTTAATATTATGAATTGGCATCGCCAAACCATAGCTCTTCAAAAACTTATTGAGGCAAGAAATAAGATTCAGCCGAAGGGATTTTGGGATAAGTTAAAGTTGATTTTCAAAAAATAATTTTAGGGGACAAAACGTCCCCTAAAAATCTTTAGCCATTGTTTTCAGTGCTCGTCCCTGTAGTCGTTTCACCGGTAGTAGTAGTTGTTGGTTCTTGATCTTCAAGTCTTCTGATCGTAATTGTGTGTCCAGATTCGAGGATGAAGTTTGTGAGATATATCGTTCCGTTCGTCGATGTTATGTTAAAAGCAATTGGGAAAGTGTATTGAGCAAGCAAGGCCGCTTTATCCTCTTCAGTTATTGCACTATTAAGCGCTGTTTCAATAGCATCGTCAGTGGCCTCCCCTCTAGGATCTGGGAAATGCACGGTTGAGCTATAGTAAACATGTTCTGTTTGAGGAACAGACGTCTTTGTCGTAAATGTAATCTCAGTGTCTTGTCCCGAAAAAGTTCCAGACGTATAGCCCGAGCTATCAGCGGTCGCTGTAAAAATAAATGATCCAGGTCCGGTGAGTATTAAGCCGGTCGCCTCTTGGCCTTCACTTTGCGTTTCCGTTTCCAGTTTTGTATTGATTTCAATAGGAGTCTCCGTATCCGAATTTGATATAACGACATTAGATGTTACATCCTCGCTACCATCAGTGCTATGCGAAGGTAAAACAAAAGTACTGCCATCGGTTGTTAGGATCTCCCCAATCGATGTGCCACTTGTCTCTCCAGTTGAACTAGTAGTATCCGCGACAGGCACTTGAGTGATTCCAGTTTGAACCTCAATCCCTGCAGGTAGACTCGTTGTCGTCGTCCCGGACAGAGTATAAATAGTTTCGCCGCTACTCCCAGTTGTTTGTGTAAAAGTTAATGATCCAGGAAGCTCAATCGTTGCTGATTGTGCAGAACCAATAAGTCGAATATGTGCTGTTCCGTTTTCCGGCAATTTAATAGCATTCCAGTCAGTAATTTTCAAAATCGAGTTCTGTTTCAAACCGATAGTGGAATCATCCTGCGATAAATCTAATTCATATTCAGAATCAGTGTTCGGATCGGTGTGTTCGTCAATGTTTCCATATTCTTCAACCGTGGCAAGAATGTTCGGGTTTATGTCAGAAAGTATACCTGTTTTAAGCGTCACTCCGCTCAGACCTTGCACCGTAGAACTAAACTGATTGTCGGCAACATTATCCCAAGGCGTTAATGAATAGATGTTTATTTTATGATCTGCATCGGAGTTTGTCGTTCCAGCGCTAGTGAACATTCCGGTTGTTGTGACACTTGTCTTACTAGCGAAAGTTTTACTAACCAAAACAGATTCCAAGTTAGAACACCCGTTGAACAAGTCAGACATATTTGTTATTGTTGCTGTTGTTTTATCAAAAACAGACAAGTCAACGGCGGTAATAGCAGTACATCCTTGGAACATGCTTGAAATATTTGTTGTACTAGTCGTATCTAATCCTGAAAAATCAACCGACTTTAAACTAGTGTTTCCATAGAATAAGTATGAGCTGTTCGCTGGCGCGTTGATACTAGTGATAGTGGCGGAAGTAGTTGCGCCTTCCCCTTCTCCTGAAGTTGTTGTTTCAGTATAGCTTTTGAATGCTAGATCAACGGAATATGTGTTATCTGCGAAATTGAAAATGTGATCATTAGCACTAGTTCCAGGAGTTGCTATCGTCGCCAAAGCAATCGTGAAATCCCCACTTTTTGCAGGAATCATAAGAGATGCTTCGGTTGGAGGCTCTGTTGTACCAGCCCACGTATTAGTACTAGCTGTTGACACTTTCGAAAGAGTTATCGTTGAGTTAGAGCTGTCATAAGTTCCAGCAAAGTTAAATTTTGCAGCATCATCTCCGAATATGGACGTCAGTTTGCCGTGCAGAGCGTCATATACCCCATATCCTATGGTCCATGTTTCAGTATCAACAGCTGTAGGATCATCTGCCCAAGCACTTGTCGCCAAGATTGCACCGGCCAACGCTAATTTTGTTATATTTTTCATAATTCCCCCTGTAAATCTAAAACAACTGTTTTTATACATTTATATATAGTTGTCAAAAAAACGTTTCCCTTAAATACTAGTATAAAAACAAAAAGTAAACAAATCGTTAATTTTTTATAAAAAAAATTCTGCAATAAAATAACGAGTCATTGCTTCGTTCGATTTTGCATGATAAACTTTTGTTGCTCAAGATATTATGCGATTTTGAAATGAATTTGTTATTGCTGTGTTTGATTGGATATCTGGTTGGCTCGATCCCAACTGGCTTCCTCCTGACTAAATTCTTTGGCGATATTGATTTAAGAGAAGTTGGTTCTCACAGCACAGGCGCAACAAATGTCTTGAGAAGTGGCCATAAAATCCTGGCTCTATTAACTCTTCTAGGCGATGCACTTAAAGGTCTCACATTTACATTATTTGCAAAAATAATTTCAGATAATCCTTATTATCTCATTGCTGTTTTTTTCTGCATAATTGGCCATACGTATCCGATTTGGCTTGGATTTAAAGGAGGCAAAGGAGTCGCAACATCAGCCGGAATCTCTGTTATTCTCTCGCCATTATATGCTTTGATTTCAATTTCGATCTGGGCCGTTTTGGCAAAATTTTTAAAAATATCTTCAATTGCTTCAATAGCTCTCGCTGTTTCATTTGCAACTTTATGTTCATATGGTTATTTTTTCAAAGCCACAACTCTTGGAATTTTCCTTTTTTCTTTAGCTTCTTTGGGATTCTTGCTCTTCACACATTCCAAGAATATTGAGCGCCTAATACATCACAATGAACATTCTCCAAATTTCGAAATTCAACCAGAAAAAAAGAAAAAAGATTGACTAAATGTATTTTTTTTCAAAAATTAACCAAATTTTAACCAATTTGGTCTTATGCTAGTAGTAGGATAGTAGAAATAGAAATATATCGCTTCTATTAAATTTTTGAGGAAAGTCTTATGGCAGAGAGCAGACAACATACCTTAGATCGGGTCAGAAGACCTAGAGTGCAAATAACTTATGATGTTGAAATAGGCAATGCGATTGAGAAAAAAGAATTGCCGTTCGTTGTTGGAGTCCTGGCTGATTTATCAGGGAATCCGGAAAATCCTTTGCCGGCGATGAAAAAACGAAAATTTGTTGAAATTGACAGAGACAACTTCATGGATGTTATGGCTGTTATAAGCCCAAGATTAGTCCTCAGACTTGCGAATAAGCTCTCTGACGATAATCCAGAGATTAGCGTTGAATTAATGTTCAAGAAAATGGAAGATTTTGAGCCACAAAATTTGGCAAAAAACATTCCAGCTCTTGCTGCCCTTTATAACAAAAGAAATAATCTCAAAAATTTAATAACCAAAATGGACGGGAACGATCCTTTAGAAGCGCTTCTAACTCAAATTATGAAAAATAAAGATAATATGCAAAAACTAAAGGCTGAGCTTGATGCAAAACTTGCTGAAAGGCCAAAACCTAAAGAAGCGGAAGCTGGGACCCCAAAGGTCGCCCCAGAAAGCCCGAAACCAAAGAAATCTAAGTAGTTATTAGGGGAGATTGAAAAATGGCGGACGAAGTAATCATAATACCAGAAGAAGCAAAGATCCTAGACATTTTGCTTCACGAACGAAAAATGGCAAGATATCCTGAACAGGAAGACGGTGCCATAGACCTCTTACTCGAATTCGTTAATGAGCTTCAAGATTTAAAAGAAGCTCCTCAAGAATCCGGGGTTGTCGCATTTTTGACTCGAAGAATTGCCGAAATTGATGAGCTTTTGACGGCTCAAATCAACGAGATTCTTCATGATCCGAGTTTCCAAAAACTCGAAGGATCTTGGCGCGGACTTTTCTATTTCGTTATGAATACCGAAACAAGCACGAGATTGAAGATTCGCCTCATGAATGCTTCAATGAAGGATATAAGAGATGACTTAACAAAAGCTATTGAATTCGATCAAAGCGCTCTTTTCAAAAAGATTTATGAAGAGGAATATGGGACATTTGGGGGATCTCCTTACTCATGTCTCATCGGAGATTTTGCCTTTACAAATCAGCCACAAGACATCCAATTGCTGGAACAAATTTCCGGATTGGCGGCAGCAGCTCATACGCCATTTATTTCAGCAGTATCCCCTCTTTTCTTTAACTTGGATAAATTTGAAGATATGCCACTTCCAAGAGATTTGGCAAAAGTCTTTGAATCTCCAGATTATATCAAATGGAATTCTTTCAGAAATACTGAAGACTCTAGATATGTCGCATTATTGCTTCCAAGAATTTTGATGAGATTGCCTTATGGCCCAGACACATTGCCTGTCGCCGAATTCAATTTCAAAGAAGATGTTGGAGTAGGTGATACAGACAGATTCTGTTGGGGAAATCCGGCTTATGCTTTGGGTCAAAGAATAACTGACGCATTCGCAAAATACAGCTGGACTGCGGCAATAAGAGGCGTTGAAGGCGGAGGAAAAGTCGAAGGACTTCCAACGTATGTCTTCAAAACTCTAGAAGGCGACAAGACTGTCAAATGTCCAACAGAAGTCGCGATAACTGACAGAAGAGAGAAAGAACTAAGCGATCTTGGATTCATCTCAGTTTGCTATTGCAAAGGCTCTGATTATGCCGTCTTCTTTGGTGGCCAAACAACTCAAAAACCAAAGGCTTATAACCTTGATGATGCAAACGCAAACTCATCGATTTCAGCAAGAATAACTTATATGCTTGCTGCCTCGAGATTTGCTCACTATATCAAGGTTTTGATGAGGGATAAAGTTGGATCTTTCTTAACGAAAGAAAACGTTGAAAGTTATCTCAACACTTGGCTTGCATCGTATATTCTCTTAAACGATGATGCCCCAGCTACTGTTAAGGCTGAATATCCATTAAGAGAAGGCAGAATTGATGTTTATGATGTCCCTGGATCTCCAGGTGCTTATAAATCTGTGATCTATTTGAGACCGCACTTCCAAATGGAAGAGCTAACGGCATCAATTCGATTAGTTGCAACTTTGCCGGCAAGGGCTGGGTAATTATCGGAGAAACGCAATGTTAACGAAGTTTTTGCTGACATGTTTGCTGATACCGTTTATTTTGAATGAATCATGCGGTTCTCAGGATATTATCACAAAGGCAGAGTTAAACAAAAAGATTGATAAGACTCATGAAGAATTTGAGAGAAAGGGAGTTCGTCAGATTGTTCAAGATCACGCCGATTCTGTTGTATTGATCTATTCAATAAGCAATTCTGCAAAAGATGATGGCCTAATATATAATTCTGCAGTTAAAAAACGCTTAAAAAAGCATCATTATAAGATCGGAGTAGTGTCTGGAGTCATCATAACAGATGGGGGAATAATATGCACACCTTATTCAGGAATAATGAATGCAGATGATTATATTGTATCTATAAAGAGTGAGTATAGGCCTGCGGCAAAAGATAACAAGATTTCAATTGGAAAAAATGATTATAAGGCAAAGTTGATTAAAGCTATTCCTGATTTGAATCTTGCTTTCTTAAAAATAGATCCAAAAGACAATGAATCATTTAAAGCACTCAAACTCGGCAATGATGCAGCTCTTATAAATGGTCAGGATCGCGTTCTCTTGAATGGAGCGGTTGTTATTGGAAAAACTAAAGGCAAACTTTTTGTTAACGAATTAAAACCCGCTAATAATCAAAATGAATTTTCAATGTTTGTATCTGAAATAGAAAAGTTGAAATATGAAGAAGAAAACGGCAAATCAGTCTTGATCGCTGAAAATTCGACGACAACTCTTGGGCTTGCTGCTGAATCGGAAGGCGGAGCCATTTTAGGTATGTCTGGAAAACTTATAGGAATTTCGAATATTACGATCGATTCATTTTCAAATGTAAGTCAAACAGCAATTCCTGTTTCAATAATTAAAAAAGGAATTAAGATCGCTGCTCCCGGAATTTTAAAGGTTGCAAACGATGTTCATTTAGGAATCGACGTTGAAGAAACAAAGGATTTAAAACTACCTGAAAATTTACGAAAGACGCTCAAAATTTCTGAAAAATTAAAAAATTTTGGAGTAGTTGTTAAATCTGTAGAAATGAAATCTATTGCGGATAATGCTGGGATTCAAGCCGGAGATATTATCTTAAAATTCAATAACAATATTATAAAGAATAAAAGAACATTTAATAACTTTGAAAAATCATCTTCTGGGGATGCTCTTATCTCCCTGAAACTTCTAAGAAAAAATAATCTGATAGATATCGAAATTTATAGGTAATCATCAAGACTTAACATTCTTTGTTTGTTAAAATTCTTCGTTGCATAGCATCTTGCAAGAAAATAAAATACTCTAGGCTACTAGATGACTGCGCAAAACATGAAAAAAATCCGAATCATCACAGGTCCAACAGCTTCAGGAAAAACTCGAAGAACAATCGATCTGGCAAAATCGATTAATGGCGAAATTATCAATTGCGATAGTCTTCAGGTTTATAAAGATTTGAAAATCTTGACTTCATTTCCAACATCTGATGAAATGGCTGAAGTCAAACATAAGCTCTTTGGATATTTAGAATATTATCAAAAAACTTCCGCAGTTGAATGGTCAAAGCTTGCTGCAATTGAAATTGAGAAAACATCAAATTCTGGCAAAGTTCCGATAATAGTCGGAGGAACTGGGCTTTATATCAAAACATTAATCGATGGAATTTCGCCAATTCCAGAGGTTTCTCAAGAAAATCGGCAAAGAACAAATGAGCTAGCAAGTCGAGATTTTGAGCAATTATGTGAAATTCTTTATAAACTCGATCCTGAACTTATAAAGTCACTGCCAAAATCAAAACATCATCAATTGATAAGAGCTTATGAAATCTTTCTTGAAACCGGGAAATCGATTAGGCATTTCTGGGATCTTCCAACGCAGAAGTTTATCGATGAAGCTGAATTTGAAATCGAATTGGTAAATTGCGATAGAGCCGAACTTTATAACCGTATAGAAAAAAGATTTGATGAGATGCTTCAAAACGGAGCAATTGATGAAGTCAGTGCGCTTCTTGGAAAAATTGATAATCCAAATCATGAAGAAATTTTTCAAAATTACCCGATTTTCAAAGCCATTGGAGCGAAGGAAATAGCATTATATCTTGATGGATTTTATTCATTTGAGCAAATGCGAGAACTTTCAATAAAAAATTCAAAACACTATGCAAAACGGCAAATTACTTGGTTTCGCCATCAGATTGATATATAATCAATGAAGTTACAGCGAAATTTACGTGGACGATCAGTGTCTCAAACATCAAACGCGATGCCAAAAAGAGTTGCTAGGGTTGCGGCTGTTCAGTTCATGTATGAAATGGAAATGGGAGACAAAAAAACTCCCTCCGATAAAGACCTTGAGGAATTTGTTGAAACTTATGTCGAGGAGAGAATAAATTTCAGTTTTTTCAAAAAGCTAATAGATGATTTGCAAAAAGATGCTGATTTTGCTGGAATTGTTAACAATGTTTTAGAGGATGGCAAAACAATCTCAAATTCCCCTCCTGTTGAGATCTGCATTATAAAAACAGCCTTGGCAGAGATGATTTTTGAAAAGACAGATATCCCCGTTATAATCAACGAATATGTTGAAATTGCAAAGGATTTCCTGGATCAAAAAGCTGCTAAATTCATCAATGCTTTGCTTGATAAGATTTCAAAAACGGTTGAAAGAAGATGCCAGACAAAAGCGTAGTTTTCTATGGCATTAAGTCTGAATTTTTCCCAATAGCTTTTAAGCTGATTGAGAAAATGTATGGAATTGGAGAAAGAGTTTTATTTCTCTGCGACAACGAAGAAGAAGTTGACTTTTATAATTCAAAACTCTGGACATCAGCAAGATTATCATTCATCCCCAGCGGAAATAGAAAAACTATTCCAGTTGAAGATGCGGAATTTTGCCACATTTGGTTTTCAACTGAAATAACTTTTCAGAATAATCCTGCGATTCTTATACATAATGGACTGGATATCTCAAATTTTCAAAACATCGAAAAATTTCAAAAGATTATCGATATTTTTAATATAGAAGCGATAGAATCAGCAAAAACGAGATCCAAAACTTATTCTGAAAAAGGTTATCTTAATCAAAAACTTTGGATTCAATCCGATACTTCTTGGACACAAGGAGAATTAAAATGAAAGTCCTTGGAATAGAATCAAGTTGTGATGAAACTTCAGCATCTGTCGTTTGTGATGGCTCTGAGCCAAATAATCGAATTCTTTCAAATGTCATAAATTCTCAAATTCAACTGCATGCAAAATACGGAGGAGTTATCCCTGAATATGCTGCGAGAAGCCATGTTGATGCGATTGATAGAGTTATTAATGCAGCTCTGGAAAAAGCAAATACAACTTTGAATGAAATTGATGCAATAGCGGCAACAACTGGCCCTGGCCTTATTGGAGGGCTTCTTGTTGGAGCCGTTTGTGCAAAAACTATTGCCGTTGTTAAAAACAAGCCATTTATGGCAATTAATCATCTTGAAGGGCATCTTTTGACATCAAGACTTTGTTATGATGTTTCTTTTCCTTTTTTGCTTCTTTTGACTTCAGGAGGACATTTCATTTTTGCAGAAGTTTTGGGAATTGGAAATTACCGAATTCTTGGAGAAACGCTTGATGATGCAGCTGGAGAATGTTTTGATAAAGTTGCAAAGATGCTAGGATTTGAATATCCAGGAGGCCCTGCAATTCAGAAATATGCAGAATTTGGAAATCCGGATAGATTCCAATTTACAATACCTCTTCAAAAAAGAGCTGGCTGTGATGCTTCATTTTCCGGAATAAAAACCGCTGCAAAGCTTCATATTGAATCCATAAAAGATATAACAGATCAAGATAAATGCGACATAGCTGCGTCTTTTCAAAAAACAGTTGTCAAGTTTATAACTAAACAAATTAAAAAGGCATATGATATGACAACTTCGAATCCAAAAAGTGTTGTTGTTGCTGGAGGAGTCGCTGCAAATTTAGCTCTTCGTGAATCTCTTTTGGCATTCTCAGAAAAACATAATCTCCAATTTTTTGCGCCACCTTTAAATCTTTGCTCTGATAATGCTGCAATGATCTCTTGGACAGCAATTGAAAGAATTAAAGCCGGATATCCTTTTTCTGATTTAAATTCGAAAACAAGGCCAAGATGGCCGATAACGGAGATTTAATAATTTCTAGCTTTAAAATCAAAAATCATATCTGCAAAAATATAAAGATATTATGAAATCAAAGAGACTATTCCCAAGTTAGGCTAGGGACAGCAAAGACTGGGAGGTGATTTTCTCTCCTTAATCTGTTAGCAATTAGAAGAAGCTTAACCCTAGAAACTGGCTTGTCATTTATTGCATAATCATCCATCGGAGCAAAAGCTTTTTTGTTGTTTTTTGAAATTGAAATACCATTTTCTTTGAGATATTCCAGAACATCGTGAAAATTTGAAATTATCCGATCGCTATAGACTTTATTGAGGGTTTCTCGACTTACTTCAAATTCCTCAACCTTGCGTGCTTTAGCTTGTTTATCAATTGTCCATCGCCTTTGTCGAATTCCAGAACGACTTAAAAATTTATTGACAGCAGTTGGAGATCTGCCAACTTCATCGGCTATGATTTTTACTAATTTTCCAGCTAGGAATCCAGATTTGATCGTATCAATCTCCTCATCTGTCCATCTTGTTCTCATTTTTCTTTTAACCTATCCAAAAATGTTAACTTATATATTCATCATCGCAAATAGACGATAGAATCTCAAAATAAAAATAGTCCCATAAAATTTTATATAATTTTGTTATATTATCACTTTCCTTGATTTTCAGGCCTTCGAATTGTTTTTTCTTAATTTAGTTGAAAAAATTTTTGCTTTTCGCCTTTAAAAAAATTTTGAATCTTTATACTCTTTTAAGAGAGTTTTTTATCTTAATTTTAGATTATGGCGAGTCTTGATAGTGTAGATAAAATTATTTTGGAAAATCTTCAAAGAAATGGGAGAATAACGAATGTTGATTTAGCAGAAAGTGCGGGAATTTCTGCGCCTCCGTGTTTGAGACGGCTAAAACTTCTGGAACAACGTGGTGTTATAACAAGTTATCATGCAAAAATTAATCCTGCAGCTTTGGGATATTCTATAAAAGCGGTTTGTGTTGTGTCTCTTGTTTCTCAGTCTAAGGAGTCCGTCGCAAAA
>CAJOOW010000080.1 GCA_905236375.1 uncultured Alphaproteobacteria bacterium
AATATGTTGAACTACAGACCGCGAAAGGTGCTTTTTTTCAATTTTCCTGCAAATATTTTTTATAACTTTGCCAGTTGAATTTACAACTATTTTTTTTATTTTTGCCAATTGAAATAATATAATTGAAAAATGAATAATAGATCCTTAGGAAAAGTAGTTAAACGGCGCAATACTTTACGTATAATTTCGCCTATTTTTGTTGTTTTTTTGGTTGTTATAGTGGTTCTCGCTATTGTAATTTTTTTATTGTCCTTGTATCCGGAAACACGTGTTGAAACGATACGAGATGTGGTCACAGTTGCTGGAATACTCGGCGCAATATTGGCGTTGTCATTTAGTTACATCACCTTTAAATCAATTGATACGGTAAGTGTTATCAGTAAAATGGAAGGTAATATTCTTGAAAATAGCCACTATATCAAGAATATAATTGGCCTGATTAAAGATTTTGAATTGGGGGAGTACAGTCCTATAATTACAAAACAAGAGGAAGCAAGAGAGGCATTTTTGAATAAATTGAAATCTTTTGAATCAAAAAGGAAATTAACCACATCGGGTACGTTAGTTGCCGATGAGCTTCAATATTCTTTAGATTTTATGCCTATTATGGCATTTTTGATGGTTAAATCTAATAGATTTGACAAACAAAATCAAGATTTAATTGATAAGGAATATGCAAGAGTTATGTTTTTTAGAACTAATTACAATAACTATGTTGATTCTCTTTCAAAATATTTAGAAAATCTTAATAATGATTCAAATGGTTCAATTCGTGTTTTACAAGAAGCCAGATCTTTAATAGACGCAACTGCAAAATATCAATTTGCTCAGAATAAATTCGAAGATGAGAAAAATGAGAAAAATCTTAATGAGTTGTTTGAGCAAGATGGGAAAGAATCTTTGACTGCCATTATGAAAATCGATTCAAGTCTCCTTCGCAATATTCCGTGCAGATGCTTATATTACAAATATTTGGGTCTAAGCTATATGAAGTGTGCAAATAGAATGCTATCCGATAATCTGACAGATGATATAGATGTTATAAAGGAGAGGAGGGAAAAGTTTTATTCAATGAATGATGACGATAAATATTTTATTCGTGCTAATTTTGATGAAGCAAAAAAGTGTTTCTCCAAGGTCCTTGAGTTGGCAGGAGATGATTTGTTTTGGAGTACTATTTATTATGATTTAGCAAGAGTAGAGTTTTTTCAAACATTTTATGGAATAGGTTCAGGGGAAGATACTCGCTGGCAAGTATCCATGCAAAAAGCGATAGAAAATAGATTTCGATTGGTTTGTAATTTGAATCAAGCCTTGGATAAGAATAGAATACCATACAATAAACAAAATCCTATAGATGAAAATACACCTTTCTTTAGAGCGGCAATGATTGAGCAATACCATCAAGCTGTCCTTTTTGATATTTTATTTAGAATGCTAGGAAGGAATGATGAAGAAAATAGACGGATGATAGAAAATGACTTTAATCGCCTTCCTCAAAATCACCTACCTTCAAGAAGTAGAAAGTTCGATGATCTATTTAAGAAGTTAAAAATCTATTTCACAAATGAGTTCTTAAAACAATAATACGATTGAATAGGGAGATTATATACACGATGATCCTATTGCTGTTGGCAGTTATATTTTGTAAATATATTTAGCGTATTACATTTTTTCAAGTTTCTGCAAGTATTTGATTTGCAATGGCTAAAAAATCAACAATTGGGATTTTGTATTAATTTCTCCCTTTGGTGAGGTACTTGATGAACAGACCGTAGCGAAAGATGAAACACACTGTTTTAGCATTGCACAGGGCCAAGATAAACAGCGATATGAGGTTGATGTGCGTCAGGTTGATATTTTTCCCCAAAAAAGCTCTCAGCGTGTCGGATAATTGATTATTTTTGCACTCGTGTTTGAGATTTGCAATGGAATCGAATCACCTGAATTGAATTTTATTTACACTAAATCCTGTTTTATGAAAAAAATACTGATCGCAATCGCGCTGCTGACGCTAGTCTGCGCCTGCACGAAGAAACAAGAACAGAATA
>CAJOOW010000081.1 GCA_905236375.1 uncultured Alphaproteobacteria bacterium
AGAAAGCTGCGTTTCCAGATTCACATGGACTGTATTTTCGAAACGAGTCTTGCCGAGCCAATCCAAAAGGTATGACTTTCCTACTTGGCGAGCTCCCTGTAACAGAAGCGGCATTCGCTTCTTGGATTCTGCCCATTCGATAAGTTGCTGCTCAATTTTCCTATCCATACCCTAAATATAACCAAAAAGTGTTGAAAAATCAAAATATTTTGATTTTTTCTCAGTTTTTGGTTGTTTACTAGCCGTTAAAATTCATTTTTATAGCAAAAAATGACCGAAAAACACAAAAACACTTGACAAAGCTATTTTTTGACACGGAAAACTTCTGCGCAAGCGGGATGATTTGATATATACGTGTTGTCTCCTCCCTGAATATCCGAAATAATTTTTTCTCGTGTGCATTCAATGGCATCGGGTGGGTCGCTTTCATGCCAACTTTTAAACATTTTTTTTTCACCTGCATCTAAAGGCTTGTCTTTTAAGGCTCCTATGGAATCCATGTATAGATAGGCTCTGCCAATTTCCCCTTTCACCTCATTTCTTGGATATATGGCTCCTATGGAAATGGTTGTTTCGCAAGAACCGTATTTATACAAACCTCTGCCGTCGAGTTTTGGAAAACCATTTTCATTATCTACCATTTCTGTGTCATCAAGGCATTCCGTTGTTTTGCCTTTTTTGCTTGGACAAAACTCCTTTGTATTTCGAGCTACATTGATGCGACGAATGGCTGGAAACATAATTCTAAAATCATTGCTATAAAAATTATTTTGGCGAAATCTTGATTTTGGAACTACATGCTCAATATCAATTTTTGAATCCTTTTTGCCTTTTTTCAGAATATGTTCCGGAGTTTGATAACTGCATTCTGCATCAGTTTCTCTAAAATGAATTCGTTCCGTTTGACTCCAATAAATGGGACATCCACAATAAATTTCCCTATTTCCTTTGCCAGGAAAGTCGCGATTCAACTGATCATAAATTTTATACAAACACCCGCGGCATTGCGATGCCTTAGAAAAATGATGGTTCATGCGGTAATCAGGAGTACACTTTTTACATACGTCGGTAGCAATTGCGTCGGGAATTTGCGCAAAAGAGATTGTGATGCAGAAAAATATAAGCGCCCACTGTTTCATTAAAATTTAAAACCTAAAGAATCGAAAACAACATTATTTTGGTTTACAAATACATAGGCTTTAAGTTTTTCGTCATCAATCTTTTTGTGACCTCTAAAGAAATACATTGGATTGTCGATTTCGTAGAAAGTGTTCAAAAAGACTTGACCTTCATCTCCAAAATAAATTTTTTGGGGATTGTCTTTTTGCTCTTTTATTCTATCGATTTCTGCGAGACATTCTTTTTCAGGCGTGTCAACGACATCGTCGTACACATCTTTTGCAATAGCTTGGATCTTATTCACAACGAACGTTGCTCCATCTTTGACTAGCTTACCTCCCTTTCCCGCATAATACATAATTTTGTTGCCAAAACCTACATTATCTTTATTTATTATTTTGGAGGATGAATTTTTCTTTTCTTCAGACTGTTCCTTAACTTGAAAATCTCTAGAAATTTCAAGACATTCATAATCTTCATAATTGCGATACTCTTCACCACCTATATTGTCTAAAAGCATCCACATTTTAGCTGAATTTTTACAAAAATCATTTTTTTCCTTTATTATGCTACAATGATGAGTGTAATACATTCTATCGGTTTTCTTGACAGTACCAGTTTTTTCTAGTTTAGAAAAAACATCTTTTGCTTCATCAATTTTCCCTAAAGATAGGTATGCAGTATAGATTAGGTATCGACTGTCTGAAAGTTCCATTGAATTTTCTTTTACAACGGACCGTTCCAGTTCGGAAATCGTATTTTCAATCATTTTTGCGTATTTGTTACTTTGTGTAAGCAAAGAATGAAGCATTTTTTTTGAGGAGTTCTTCAGAATGGGATTTTGTTCTGTAAAAATGTTTAGTCTTGTGTTTTTGCAGATGAATCTTAAATTGTTATAGTGCATAATGGCTGAATCAAGAGCTGCGTGATCTATATTGTTCATACATTGTTGCTCGCTCCTGCCTTCTGCAATACAGGCGTTCCATGTTTTAATGTACTTGTCACTGTACAATTTTACAAAGAATTCTTGGTATGGTTGAAATAATGCCCATGTCTTTTTTTCATAGTCGGAAAGTTCCGCAATAAAGAAATCTTGATTTTGTTCATCAAAATTCTTTTGGTCATACTTTACTAACAGATCAGTAAATAGCTTCATTGGATCTTGCCGGATTAAACCGATTTCTTTATTATGTTCTTTATCCTTAAAAACTTTTGCTTGTGCAGTGAACAAATTTGCTTGTTGACGATTAAGAGCTTCTTCCTCGCTATAATTTATTTCTAGGTTCTTTTTTAGTGAGTCATTGGATATCTCATTTTGAGTCCTTACGTAATTTATGCCTGTATTTACAATTATTCCTGCCAAGGCGACTGCTGCGCCGATGCCGCCTGTGGCGGCTCCGGCACTTCCGGTGGCAATCGCTCTGTTGCCTAAATTACTTGCAGCTTGCCAACCTCCGGCGGCAATTACGCTGTTGCCTAAACTACTTGCAGCTTGCCAGATTGCATTGTTTCTTCTATTCTTAATATCAAGCTCGAGAAGATCCCTGTTTTGTTTGCTCATTTCAAGATTAGCCAGAGTATTGAGCAAGTTGTCATAGGCTTCTATCAAATCGTCGTGGCGTAAATTTTCGTTTTTGATGTTGTTAAAAATATCAAAACGCTCTGCGTCAATGGCAACTTTGCTGCGGGATTTGATGATTTTACTTGTAGAATACTGAATGTAGTTCAGATAATTGGCTTGGCGGTTCTCGTCGGCATCATTTTCGCTAGCAATTATCTGTTTAATTTCGGGGCTGATTTGCGTATTTATATCGTCTAATGGAGGAACACCTTTTGATGAACCCATTCCAAAACATTCTATGGCGGTATATAATACAATGATAAATGCTATTTTTTTTTGTTGCATAATTATTCTCATTTTGATTGATGTAATAAGATTGAAGTAATATAAAAAAGAATTGGCAACGTGTTTGAATACTTGTATTTGCAATCCGTATAGAAAGAAAAATGAACTATAAATGGTGGGTGTAATCGCCTTATGAATGATTTCTTCCTGAAAATTGCTATTTTTTGACACGGAATAAACAAAAGAGGAAATTATGTGCGAAAATTGCAATTCTAACCGTCCTGTCCGAGTACGTTTTGCCCCGAGCCCGACTGGCTACCTGCATGTGGGCGGTGCCC
>CAJOOW010000082.1 GCA_905236375.1 uncultured Alphaproteobacteria bacterium
ATATATTTAACAGAATTTGCAAGGGAAGTATTAAAACAGAAATTAAAAGCGAGAAGATTACAATATAACAACAATAGGATAATATGTGTTTCACCTCGTAATCAAATATCCGTAGATCAATTTACTGTTGAATTCATATCTTTATCACACTCAATACTTGGTGCTTGCGGTTTATATATTAAAACACCTGGAGGATCTTTATTCCACACTGGAGATTGGAAAATAGATGAAACGCCACTTTTGGGCGATAAAGTCGATGAAAAAAGACTAACTGAGATAGGAAAAGAGGGCGTTGATTGCCTTCTTTGTGATTCAACAAACATGCTTACTGAATCTCAAATTGGCTCTGAAAAAACAGTTAGAGAGGCATTAACAAGGGTTATTTCAAAATGCAAAAACAAAAGAGTAACGGTAACTTGTTTCTCTTCAAATTTAGCCAGAATAGAAACAATATTTAACGTTGCTAAAAAGACCAAGCGAAGAGTTGGCATTATTGGAAGATCAATGTATAAAATGTTGGACGCAGTAGCGGAAACTTCATATTACACAACTGAATTTAAAAACAACGTAAATTCAATATTAACAGAGGAAGAAGCAGCTAGTATGCCTCCGGAAAAAGTGTTATTGATTTGCACAGGATCGCAAGGTGAATCCAGGTCTGCACTATTCAGATTAGCTCGAGGAGAGAATAAAGTTATATCTTTAAGTGAAAAGGATGTTGTTTTGTTTTCTTCAAAAGTTATTCCGGGCAATGAACTTGGCATCAGAGATTTGCAAAATTTGTTGATTAGAAAAGGCGTTAAAATAATTACCACAGATACTGAAGATGATATTCATGTTTCTGGGCATCCTAACAAGGCCACGGTATCTCAGATGTATAAATGGCTAAAGCCAAAGACTTTGATTCCAGTTCATGGAGAAGCAAGGATGCTTTATGAGCAGCGTGATCTTGCTTTAAAAAGTGGAATTTCTGAGGTTTTTGTCGCAGAATCTGGAGATTTCATAAATTATTCTAACGGCGAATTAAAAAAAGTTGATCATAGAGATATAACGCTGAATGCAATTGATGGAAATGATATAATTCCACTTAATTCATCGCCTCTTCGTGAAAGGATGACGATGAGTTGTAATGGACACGTTAGCATCAGTTTTATTATATCTTCTGAAAATAGGATAATGAATTCCCCTGAGATTACTGTTAATGGAATTGCAGTGGAAGATGAATCGATTGATAAGATAAATTCTATGATCTATCAGATAATTTCATCTGAAATAGTCAAAAATCCAGATAACATAGAAAAATTAAAGACAGATTGTGAGTATTCCGTCCGTCGGTTTATGATGAAAAATTTTGACAAGAAACCTTTAGTTGTCGTTCATGTTCATAAAGTATGATTAAGCTTTTATTTTTTGTATTATTTTTCACAGGGGTTTGTTTTCCTAATTCTGATGTTCCTGAATTTCACAGGCATAAGATAGAGGAATTTTATAAAAAAGAAAACATTCAAAACACGAAACTTGAACCACTTCGTGGAGGCATGTCACAGTCTTTTGTATATAAATTAGCGCCATCATATGTGATCAGACTGCTTTCTTCACGAGTTTCAAAAGAACAGCGCAAGAATGAAATAATATTTCATAAGACTTTTGAGAAACAAGGGATTGTTCCGAAAATTTATTACATTGATGATGAAAATGATCCTTATATGATAGTAATGCAATTCATAGAAGGAAGAAATTTTGCTCCTGCTGACATCCATGATGAAAATATCATGAACCAGATAATATCATCTTTAAAAATAATTCACTCAGCAACTTTGGAAATTGAGAATACTCAAACAATGCTGGGACAGATAGAAAATTTTCGATATGACAAAGAAAGACTGCCTTCTGATTTCGAGCGCTGGCGTACAATGCTACTACAAGATGCGACAAAATATGAATCTGCTAAAGTGCCTGTTCATGGTGATTTATCACGATGGAATATTCTAATTCAGGAGCCAGGAAATAAAGTTTATTTCTTGGATTTTCAGGAAACAAGACTGGATTCAATATATCCGGAATTAGGATATTTCTTCTATGAGTCTGGAATAGATGATAAAAAAGCACAACAAACATTCTTGAAAAGGTATTATGGCAAAGATTTTATAGAATTTGAAACCGAAGCCGTAGAATTTTATTATAGAGTCACAGCTTTTGCCTGTGGTGTTTATCTATTGCACTGGATAGATCCTAAATATAAGGAAAAAGAATTGAGCAGAATATATACCTCACTTGCAAAAAGAGGTGTTGAAAACTTTCAGGGTGAGCATATAGATAAACTAGTTCTTGAAAAGATGTCCCCAGAAGAAAGAGTGAAATATGTTCTTAGCTTCTTCAAAGATCAGGATCAACTTCTCAGATTTTAATAGATATAAAACAGGGGGCAAAAGCCTTCAATTTAACGCTCTATACTCGGCATCATTGGAAAGATGAAGTTTAATCGTTCATATACTTCCTTTGCGCAATCAATATCTGGATGAGCTGTTTGAATTGCTTGAAACTCATCAAAAGTCACTGTAAATATCAGAGGATTATAAAGTACGAAGATTCGCGGGCTAGAATCCAAAGACTGTAATTCGGGATAAATTTTACATTTGCAATCCTGCAATTCATGACATTCATACTGTAAAAAGTTTTTTGGCTCGATATCAATCGAAAATATACCAAGTTCTGGGAATTTGCCTATTAATGATGACGGAATCCGCTTTTCCAGATTAGTTTTAAAAAGGCCGGTAATTGCAGCAATGCCAGCTGCAGATTTCGTAAATGGTGTTTTCCATAATTGTTTAAATGTCTCAGCTTTTTCCTTATAAAGTTCTGAAAAAATGGAATCTGTTGTTATTGCATCATTATGAGCTAAGAAATTAGCAGCTTCTAATGCTCCTAAATAAAGTCTTTGGTTAAAATCTGTATGTTTTTCTATAATCTTTCCGTTGGTTATGTCAAGACCACAATATGCGATTGAATCATCAGTATTTACAATGATTGAAGAATCACTTGCTCGAAACCCCCAATCTTTTCCTTCCGTTTTCTTTATATGAAAAGAATATATCTTAACCGGCTGTGATAAATCTTCTGGATCGTTAATTTCTATATTAACACAACTATTTCCCGAAGGTTCTATATCTTGAGGTATTACGATAGATTTAATCGACGGGTATTCAATCCTAATTTCTTCAAAATTTTCAGTAAGGCCTTCTGAACTCACTTTAGCGTTCATTTTAAGTCCTGAAGAAAATTTAACCGATATAGCTATAGGATTTTCATGTGTGTCTGTTAATTCTTCTTCAGAATAAGCTATAGATGAAGTTGCCCCCATCAACATAGCAATAATCGAGGCTCGTATAACAGCGAATTTTTTGATTTTCATAATTTTCACAGGAAAAAAATAAACTTCTTGATTATAAGATACTATATCAGCCCGCTATCCGACAAGGATTGTTAAAATTCATTACCAAATTTTATGTTTTCTTTGAATTTTTCTTTTATCGAATTTGAGATTTCTTAACTCAGCTCATGAAAAATGGTACAATCAAAAAATCTTTGAAAAACTTCTTCCCAAAATCTTCTCGAACATCAGGCGTTTTGATGATAGAATACGAAGTGGTCTCTGCTTTGAGAAAATATCAAAAATGAAAAGGAATACAAAAAATATTCTCTCTTGGGCTTTTTTGCTTGGTTTGTTGATTTTAATAACTAGCCCATTTGATTCAAAGATCTTAGGCGGAGGGCCTCAAGAACTCACGTATTCTAAGTTTATGAAAGCAGTTTCTGCTGGAGAAGTTAAGGAAGTTTTAATAAGAAATACAACATCAAAAGTTGCTGGAGCTTTTTCAAATGGCAAGATTTTTACGACAATTGCCCCATATAATGATCCAAAGATGATTGAAAAGCTTTTAGAAAATGATGTAGAAGTCAGAATAGATTCCGGAGAATCAGGCTGGGGATCCATTATTTCGACTCTAATTCAATGGTTTCCAATTTTGCTTTTGATTGGTCTTATGATTTATTCATCAAGGCAAATGCAAGGAGGAGGGAAGGGCGGTGGAATCGGCGCTGGCCCATTAGGAATTGGAAAATCAAGAGCAAAGATGTTTCAGCCAAAAAAAGTTAAAGTGACATTTGAGGATGTCGCTGGAATCGATGAAGCAAAACAAGAACTGGAAGAAATCGTAGATTTTTTGAAAGCTCCTCAAAAATTCCAAAGGCTTGGAGGGAAAATTCCGAGAGGAGTCCTTCTCGTTGGAGATCCTGGAAATGGGAAAACACTTCTTGCGAGAGCAATTGCTGGTGAGGCAAATGTTCCATTTTTCAGCATTTCTGGTTCTGATTTCGTCGAAGTTTTTGTTGGAGTCGGAGCTAGCAGAGTTCGTGATATTTTCGAGACTGCCAAAAAAAATTCTCCTTGCATTGTCTTTATTGATGAAATTGATGCAGTTGGAAGACGTCGGGATACTGGCATGAGAGGAGGAAATGATGAAAGAGAACAGACATTAAACCAACTTTTGGTTGAAATGGACGGATTTGATGAGAATCAAGGAGTTATTGTTCTTTCAGCGACGAACAGGCCAGATATTTTGGATCCTGCTCTTTTAAGACCTGGACGTTTTGACCGAAGAATAACTGTTCAATATCCTGATATGAATGGCCGTGAAAAAATATTAAAAGTCCACACAAAAAACGTGCCTCTATCTCCAGATGTAAATTTAAAAACAGTTGCAAGAGGAACTCCAGGATTTTCTGGTGCAGAATTAGCTAATTTAGTCAACGAAGCAGCTTTATTGGCCGCACGAGAAGACAAACTTTCCGTCTCAATGAAAGACTTCGAAATGGCAAAAGATAAAGTCATAATGGGAGCGGAGAGAAAGTCTATGAGCATGACTGATGAAGAGAAAAGAAACACGGCATATCATGAATCAGGACATGCGTTGATTGCTCTTCTGATG
>CAJOOW010000083.1 GCA_905236375.1 uncultured Alphaproteobacteria bacterium
ACCGGTTTTTTCATCATCAGCAGATTTTTCAAAATGAGGTTTTGAATTTTCATTTTCATAAATTTTCAATTTTAAAGCATGGGATATAGCCGGCAGTTCATCATCAAAATGAACATCGACAACAGCTCCAATGACCTGAGTTACTATTCCAATATCGGATGGCACTGTTTCTTTTTTGACTTTTTTGATTTGATCCTTATTTACAATCTTGCGCATAATAACCTCATTTTTCTATTGGACACATTCGATACTGGAAACAATCTCAGTTAACTCCTGAGTAATCTTATCTTGTCTCACTCTGTTATATAAACTCTTTAATTTTTCAAACATATCATTGGCATTTCTAACAGAATTATCCATAGCCATAACTCTAGCTGATAATTCGGAAACCAAATGTTCCGTTACTATTGAGATGAAAACTTTCGAAAGATATTTTTCGAAAACAGCCTCAATGAAATCCAATCGATTTCCTTCAATGCTTGTGTATCTTGTTTTAGTTATATCTTCATTAGGAATTGGGAAGATTTTTGAGCATTTAGCTCTTTGAACCAAAACATTCTTAAATTCTCCAGAAATCACCAAAACCTTATTCACAGAATAATCATGAATATATTTTGAAACCAACTGAGAAAGCATTGACGCAAAGGCATCTATATCATATCTGGATTCAATTTCTCTTTGCGAAATATCCTCGATTCTGTTTTGTTTGATATTTGCTCCTTTTTTTCCAAAAACTTCGATATAAGCCTCCGGATTGTTTTTGATCGTTTCATCAGCCTTGTCTTGGATAAATTGTTTAAAAGATCCGCAAAATCCTTGATCAGTCGATAAAACAATAATCAATGTTTTGCCGTTTTTTTTTGAAAACCAATAATCATTTTCTTGTTCAAAAATTGATTCTCTTGCAGCTTTTGAAAACATATCAAAGAGGATCTCTGCGCATTCTTTCGCGAATTTATTCACATTGTTGACCTTAGCCAACTTAACAGTTGATACCATCTTCATAGCATTTGTTGCCTTTATGATGCTATCAACTGTTTTGATCCTGTTTTTTATGACTTTCAAATTCTCCATTAATCCACTACCTCATTAATGGATTTCCATTTAATCTTGAACTTAGTGATAAAATCATCGAGTTCTGCCCTTATTTCATCGGAAAGAACATTTGCTTCATCTATCTTAGAAGGAATGCTGGATTCAGAGTTAATCGCCTGAAGCAAATCTTTCTCGAATTGCTTGACCATTTTTACGTCGATATCTTTGAAATATCCTTTCATAGCAGCATAAAGAATGATAACGTGTTCTGAATTTTTAAAACTGCAATACTGAGGTTGTTTCAGAATCTCCAAGACTTTTTGCCCATTATCCAACAACTCTTTAGTTGAGCTATCCAAATCACTACTGAATTGGGAGAATGATGAAAGCTCGTTGTATTGAGCCATTTCTATTTTGATGTTTCCAGAAACAGACTTCATTGCTTTCGTTTGGGCAGCTGATCCCACTCTACTAACAGAAACCCCAATATTTATAGCTGGTCTTATTCCTTTATAGAACAAGTCAGATTCTAGAAACAATTGGCCATCTGTTATTGATATAACGTTTGTTGGAATATACGCAGCAACGTCTCCAGCTTGCGTTTCAACGATAGGAAGAGCTGTTAATGATCCTCCTCCTTTTTCATCTGAAAGTTTCGCGGCTCTTTCAAGTAGTCTTGAATGAAGATAGAAAATATCTCCTGGAAAAGCTTCACGTCCCGGCGGTCTTCGCAAAAGCAATGAAATCTGTCGATATGCAACCGCATGTTTTGAAAGGTCATCATAAATAATTAAAGCATGCATTCCATGATCTCTGAAATATTCTCCCATAGCACATGCTGTATATGGGGCGATATATTGCATAGAAGCCGGATCAGAAGCAGTCGCAGCGACGACGATTGTATAATCCATTGCGCCATGTTCTTGCAACGTTTTAACGATTCTTGCAACAGAAGATCTTTTTTGTCCAATTGCGACATATATACAATACACTTTCTTTTCAGAAGGAAGCTTATCGTTATACTGTTTTTGATTTATTATGGCATCGAGAGCAATCGCTGTTTTCCCGGTCTGACGGTCTCCAATAATCAATTCTCTTTGGCCTTTTCCTATTGGAAACAAGGCGTCAACTATCCTAATCCCGGTTAATAGAGGCTCGTTTATGCCTTGCCTTTCAATGATTCCGGGGGCCGGATTTTCCATGTTATATTTAACAACATTGTCAATTGGTTCGTCTGAGTCTATCGGGTTTCCAAGAGCATCAACGACTCTTCCCAAAATCCCCATTCCAACATTAACATCAACGATATGATATGTTCTTTTTACAAGATCTTTTTCTTTAACTCTTGAGTCATCTCCAACGATAATGACTCCAACGTTATCTGATTCAAGGTTTGTTGCAATGGCTCGAATTGTCTCTCCGCTTTCAGAAGATATGATATCAACCCATTCTCCCGATTTTACATTCTCAAGACCGAAAACTCTCGCGATTCCATCTCCAACTGAGAGAACATATCCCGTTTCAGCAACATCAACATGCGAAGAAAATTCAGAGATCTTTTCCTGCAAAATATTCGATATTTCAACTGCTTTAATTTTCATCTTCAACCTCCATCTTTAAATTTTTGAAAAATTGAGACAACTGCTTAACTTGGGAAAAAGTAGATGCGTCAACAGCCATTTCCTCAGATGATATTTTAAGACCTGCAATGAGTTTTTCGTTTATTTTATATTTCACAATGACCTTTTCTTTAAAAGCTTTTAAAATCAGTGCTTCGATTCTTTTTTTTTGCTCAGGAAGCAATTCGACAGCAGATGAGACTACTACATTTCTGCTGTTCTTGTGTTTTGCAAAAGCGACATTATACACATATTTTATCTTGTTTATGAGCTCAAATCTTTTGTTTTTAGCAATCTGCCTAATAAAATTAACAAATATTGGACAGAAAGAGAGATGATTGCTCACTGCAATCCATCCGGCGTCGAGTTCCTTTGGGTTTATGCTGCTACTCGTTAGAATTTTTTTGATCGAGGGATTATTTTTGAAAAAAACATCGAGTCTTGAAAAATCATCAGAAATTTCATCGAGACATGAAGCTTTCTTTCCCTCTGCAAAAAGAGCTTTGGCATACCTTCCCTGCAGTGATGTAAATAAAACTTTTAAGCTATTTATGTTCATTTGCTCTAAAGTAAAGCCTAAGACTCTCGATCACCTATGATTATAACATATAAGCCAAAGATTTTCTATGGATAGTGGGCAAATTATAAGTGATAATTTTTCGTTCCTCAGAAGAGA
>CAJOOW010000084.1 GCA_905236375.1 uncultured Alphaproteobacteria bacterium
AGAAACTGAAACAAAAGAAGAGCAAACCGTTGAAGAAATGATGAGAGATTCAGATATGGATTCTGATGAGGATGAAGATGAAAATGGCGAAGAAGATCTTGATGAAGAGGATTTGAAAGCTCTCGCAGATCTCGATAATGCCCTATCAGATGAATCTGAAGAATCTGAGGAATCCGAGGAAGAAGATAAATAAAATGTCAATCAGAGTTAGATTTGCGCCAAGCCCGACTGGGGTTTTGCATATTGGATCGGTAAGGACCGCCTTATTTAATTGGCTCTTTGCCAGACATAATAAAGGAAAATTCTTATTAAGGATTGAGGATACCGACAAACTAAGATCAACTGATGAAAATACAAAAGCTATTTTTGAAATTCTAAAATGGCTTGAAATAGATTGGGATGATGAGCCAGTAATTCAATCTCAAAATATAAACAGGCACAAAGAAGTAGCTCTAGATTTGATAAAACAAGGAAAAGCCTACTATTGTTATTGTACTCCAGAAGAATTAGCCGCAAAAAAAGAAGCAGCGCTAAAAGCTGGAAAATCATACAAATATGATGGGACTTGCAGAAATAGAACTGACAAACCTGAAGGGATTGAGCCTGTAATAAGACTAAAAGCAGAAAATGATGGCAGAACGACAGTTAATGATATGGTTCAAGGCGAAGTGACTATTGAAAATTCGCAACTTGATGATCTCGTTTTGGTCAGATCTGATGGAACGCCAACTTATATGCTCTCAGTTATTGTTGATGATCATGATATGGGAATTACTCATGTTATTCGAGGAGATGACCATTTAACAAATACTTTCAGACAGATTCAGATTTATAAAGCATGTGGCTGGAATATTCCTGAATTTGGACATATTCCGTTGATTTATGGCCCAGATGGAGCAAAGTTATCAAAGAGACATGGAGCAGCTAGCGCACAAGATTATAGGACTTTGGGCTATCTTCCTGAAGCAATTTCAAACTATCTTCTAAGGCTCGGCTGGAGTCATGGTGATGATGAAATAATTTCAAGAAAACAAGCTATTGAATGGTTTAGTTTTGAAAATGTTGGAAAATCTCCATCAAGATTTGATATGGCAAAGCTTCAAAATTTGAATGCGCATTATATCAAAGAAAGAGATAATCAATCGCTTTTGAACTATATAATTCCTTTTTTGAATGAAAATTTGAATGAAATTCAAAAAAAGCAAATACTACTTGGAATGAATAGCTTGAAAGAAAGGGCAAAAACAGTCATTGATTTAGCGGAAGGAATTCAAGTTTATATCGAAGCTCCTCAACATTTTGATGAAGCATGTTCAAAATACGCGACCCCTAATCATTTAAAATGGCTTGAAGAAGTTATTGAAATAATCAACAACATGAACCCGATTATCGAAAAAGATCTTTGCGAAAAAGTTAAAGAATTGGCAAAGGCTCAAAGTACAAAGCTTGTTGAAATTGCGCAAGCAATAAGAGGTGCGCTATGTGGTAAGCTTGTATCACCTAGTGTCTTTGAAATAATTGAAATTCTCGGACAAGATGAATCAGTAAGAAGGATTGAAAACTTCATAGAAAATTTCTCCTAGATAAAAAATAGTAAATCGCGTAGCAAATCAAAGATATCGGATATTTAATGATTTTAAAAATCTGAAAGAAATGATTGCCGGCTGAGTCAAGAGAATTTTAAGAAAACAACGAAGGATTTTAAAATTCTTGATTAAAAAAGCCAGGATTGAATATTTATGTTTTAAAAAGAATCTAAAAGATGCGAACATTTGATTGATGAAACCTTATTTTAGGAAAATCTTATGAACAAAAAAGCACTTTGAAGGAGAAATAATTCCTACATTCACTCCAAGAGTTTTTGCAATCACATATGCAGAATATGAAAAATTAAAAGCAGAACATCCTGATGTTGATTTTCTGTATAACATAGATATGGTTATTAATCCTAAAGTAAGAATAGTTGAAGGCATGGATGTTGCACCAAAACCTAATGAACATAAATAACTAACAATCAAGTGGCTCGGATTTGAATCAGAGCCGTATTTCAATCACTTTAATTCGATTTTTCCATCTTTATAAGACATTTTTACGGCCTTATCCGCAGAGATATTTCCGGAAATAATGTCCTTTGCTATTTTATCCTCGAGATTTTTCTGAATTGCTCTTTTTAAAGGCCTTGCACCATAAACTGGATCATATCCTATTTCGCAAAGCCAATTTTTGATACTATCATCAAAATCTATTTTGATTTGTTTTTCAGCAAGTCTGTTTGACAGCTCTTTAAGTTGAATATTAACAATACCAATCATATCTTTTTGTGACAGACTATTGAAGACCACTATTTCATCTAGCCTATTAATAAGTTCAGGACGCATTGTAGCCTGCAATTTTGACATAACTTCATTTTTTATAGTTTCTTTAGAACTTGATTTATCGAGGAAATATTCAGATCCGAGATTGGATGTCAAAATTATAATAGTGTTTTTAAAATTGACATTTTTGCCAAGACCATCTGTTAAATGCCCTTCATCAAGAACCTGCAATAAAATGTTAAAAACATCACTATGAGCTTTTTCAATTTCATCAAAAAGAACGACAGAATAAGGTCTACGCCGAACAGCTTCGGTCAATTCTCCGCCTTTTTCATAACCGACATATCCTGGAGGAGCTCCAATTAATCTGGAAACAGAATGTTTTTCCATATATTCAGACATATCGATTCTAACCATACTATTCTTATCATCAAATAAAAATAACGCCAGAGCTTTCGATAATTCAGTTTTTCCAACTCCAGTTGGACCCAAAAATAAGAACGAGCCAATTGGCCTGTTCGGATCAGATATCCCGGCTCTTGATCTTCTGATGCAATCAGCAATAGCTTGAATTGCTTCATCTTGTCCAACAACTGATTCCTTCAGTTTTGTTTCAATACTAAGCAATCTTTCCTTATCACTCATTAGCATTTTTTCAACAGGAATTCCTGTCCATCTTGAAACAACAAGAGCTATATCATCTTCAGTTACTTCGTTTTTTGTTGATTTCCGAGCCTGATCTTCTTGAAGCTCATTTAACTTCTCTTCTAGCGGAGGAATTTCTCCATAAAGAATTTCTCCGGCTTTTGCAAAATCTCCATTTCTTTGAGCTATCTCAGCGTTTGTTCTGAGAGAATCGACTTTTTCCTTGATAGTTTTTATTTCTTCCAAATGCTTTTTTTCACGATTCCAATTTTCATTTAGCTTTTTGGAATCTTCCTCAAGGCTAGATAATTCTCTTTGGATTTTCTCAAGTCGTTCTTTCGAATTTTTATCAGTTTCTTTCTTTAAAACTTCTTGTTCTATTCTAAGCTGCATTATTTTTCTATCGAGTTCATCAATATCTTCTGGCTTAGAATCAATTATCATTTTGAGACGACTTGCAGCTTCATCCATAAGATCAATAGCTTTATCTGGAAGGAAACGATCGCTTATGTATCTATTCGAATAAGTACAAGCAGCAATAACGGCAGAATCACTTATTCTTACACCATGATGCAATTCATATTTTTCTTTGAGTCCTCGAAGAATAGAAATCGAATCAATAACGGAAGGCTCGTTAACAAAGACTGGCTGAAATCTTCTGGCAAATGCCGTGTCTTTTTCGATATATTGTCTATATTCGTCTAGAGTCGTTGAGCCAATACAAC
>CAJOOW010000085.1 GCA_905236375.1 uncultured Alphaproteobacteria bacterium
CCCAAGGGGTCACTATCCCTAACGCGAAAAGCGTTATTGTTCACCGAATACTTCTTCAACCATCGATTTCAAACGTTCAGCATCTGCCAAATGAGGCATTCCGTAATTCCACCATATTGGCAGCCACTTAATCTTTGAATTGCAATATTTCATCGCCTTTTTCAGGCTCAATACATTCTCTTTAGGAAATCGTACTCCAGGTATAACGCCACAAAGTGAATCCGAAATAGAAAATGAAACCAATTCATCTGGACTCTTCAAACTTTTATCAACAAGAAGCAGCCGAAATTCTTGCTCATCTCTAAAGTCTTGGCACTTTTGAAATAAAAAGTCAATCTTTTCCGAAGTTAAAAGTGACTTGCAATTCTGCGCTAAAGATTCCTGTAAAGGATAAAGATTGTTTGTATAAGTCACTTCTTTGCAATAGGTGTCACACGCGTCGAATGCATTTTTAAACGACTTCACCAAATTTTCTTTGTCAAATATTAAGCAAACACCCTTGTGACTATCGGCATATTGAGCCCACATCCTAGAACGGGCCCACCCCTTGGATAAATTGTTATAGCAGTTTTCTTGGGAATCCTTCGGTGGATTATAAAAAGGCATATCCATAGCAAAAGAAGCAAACCGAACAGATCGCTCTTTTTCATCCACAGCGTTTATATAGTCTCCAACGATTATGGCAGATTCTTCAATTGAATGGTTCTCATGAATCACTCGACCATCATCACGAAGATCCTCAAATTCTAAAGGGTCATTCTTGTTTACAAGCGGACCCAAACGCATTTGTTGGCTCAATAAAATTCCCAACGCAGCAGAATATGTCGTATAATGAAACAGGAACTGGTTCTCTTTTTCAGGTACATTGCATTCTAGGAGGATGTCAGAAGGATATTGCATTTACGATTTATTCTTTTTCAGGATAAGTCACTAAATATGTTTGGATCAATTCACAGATATTGTTAAATATATCTTCTTTAGAATTTGTATTCTCAACAATACTGTCATAGAAAAAATCTAGACCTCCAAGCATTATTTGAGTAAATCGTTCTTCATCGGGCCCAGCAGCTTCAATCCCTCTTATTCTAAAAGCCTTGTTTATTCTCTCTTTTAGCGAAACACTTCCTTTCTTGTCATTCAACATAACAAGCTCATAGAAATATTCTATTTCGCGACCATATCGGATCATTTGTTCCGGGTCAATTTTTGCGGGTTCTATTTTTGAATCATTATCAACATTCGCGCTCAGGTTTTGCCAAAGACCTAGAACAATACTGATGTAAAACACATCAATATTTCTGCATGACAACAACTCTGTAAGTTTACGTACTTTCTCGGCACGCAAGCCCTTTATTTGGTACAATTGATTAAACAAAGCCATTTTTATCCTCCTCAACTTTTGTGCATTGGAATGATTTATCCATAGGAACCAGCTTGTAACTCCGTCCAATCTTCGAGAACATTCTTTCTCTTGCTATTTCACCATCAACATCCTTAATAAACACGATAATTTGCTCAGACACCTTAGGTAAAACATCACAAAGAGATATTATTCTTTCTTTGTCTAAAACAGAAAACGGAGCATCAAGAACTAGAGGATATGATTCCAACTGCATTTCAGCATTTTCCTCTCTATTTTGCTTAATTACATCAAGAAGCCCAGAAAGGAAAGCAAATATTACAGAGAGGCCCTGACCTGTTGAAAGCTCTTTTTTGGATGTGGTAGTGATATTATATTCATCATCTATGCTAATCGTAAAATCGGCGTTATATATTTTCTTAAAGGCATTCTGCACAGCATTTACAAGATTTTGTTTCTTTTCTTGTTCATCCTTACTAAGTTCCTCTTCAAAGTCCTTTACAAGTTTGTCCGTTATCTTTTTCCATTCAAGAACTTTTCGTCCTTCTTCACTTGTTTCAAGCAAGTTTTCTCTTTCTCGTTTTAATCTATCTGATTCTGATTTTATATTGTATATCAATCTTTGATAATTTGTGATTTTCTCTTTTGAGTCCTCCAAATCTTTCGTAGACAATTTCAAATTTCTTTCAATCTCAGAAGTATCCTCGGCTTTTGCAAGTCGTTCATCAAGAACTTTTATTTCCTCCTCAAGGCCATCTATTGATTCGAGATAATCAATAACTCTTTCTTTCCTAGCTTTCAAATTATTCCAGAGATCCTCACCAAAACGCTTTTTATCTTGTGTTTCTCGCCTTACTGTAGATATAAGTGTTCCTAGCGACTCGGGGGGAACTATGTGTCGCCATTTTTCAAGTAAATCAAAACTTGCCTCATTTTTATTTATACAAGTTCCACAAATACATTTCCCTCTTTTCTCAATCCAATCTATAAGGTCTGCATGCAATTTATCGGGAATGTCATCGGATTCTATATCCGAAGCCTCCTTTAAATAATCCAGCATTGCATCCATAGCATGTCTTGCAAAAAAATAGGGCGATGATTTGACAAAATCCAAAATTCCAGACTTGTATTCTTGTTCTATACGATTTTTCTGTTTCGTACACTCATTTTGCTTGGACTCTCTTTTTTCTGCAATCTCTTTTGAAGATTCTATATTTTTCAGTTTGCTCTTATATTCTGCGATTTTTTCTAAATGATA
>CAJOOW010000086.1 GCA_905236375.1 uncultured Alphaproteobacteria bacterium
CACTATGACAGATCTATAAAAAGAAAAATAAAAGAACTGTTGTTGGCATGGTGGCTGGAATACAAATTTACCAAGTCTGAAATCATGATGATGTATCTAAACAGAGTCTATTTCGGAGTTGGAACTTATGGAATCGATGCTGCTGCGAAAAAATATTTTGGCAAATCCGCAACAAAACTTTCAGTTTTCGAATCGGCAATTTTGGCAGGGCTTTTGAAAGCCCCTTCGAAATACAACCCATCGAATCATCCCAATTACGCACACGAAAGAGCGATGCTTGTTTTGAAAGCAATGGAAGATCAAGGATATATAAAGAGCGCCAAAGAAATTGAACAAAAAGAATCAAAATCAGTTTTTGGAGAAGAGAAACGCCCAAAGCAAAACTACATGTATTATTGCGACTATGTTTACGATCAAGCTAAAACAATCCTTGGCGAAATTTCTGATGATATCGTTATCGTAACGACTTTTGATGAAAAAAAACAAATAGCTGCCGAAGAAGCCATTGATTTTTATATTAAGACAGAAGGAGAAAATTATATATTCAAACAAGCTTCCTTTATTTGCATGAGTCGAGATGGAGCGATTCAGGCGATTGTTGGAGGGAATGGATATACAGCGACTCAGTTCAATAGAGCAACTCAAGCAACCAGATTATCGGGTTCAGCATTTAAAATCTTCATTTATGGAGCGGCTTTAGAATATGGATACCAACTCGATGATATGATTTCTGATGAACCTGTTGAAATCGCCGGATGGAAACCAAAAAATTATAAATGGAAAACACGAGGCGAGATTTCTGTTCTGGATGGCTTTAAATATTCAGTTAATGCAGTAAGTATAAGGCTAGCTCAGTCGATAGGGCTCAAAAGAGTTGCCCAATTTGCTGACAAGCTTGGGATAGCTGGAGTTTCAACTCACGACATGAGCGTTGCAATTGGAACAACCCCAGTAACATTGAAAGATATCACCGCTGCCTATACGTCATTTATGGATGGCTTGCCGATCTGGCCATATTGCGTGACAGAAATTCGGACAAAAACCGGCGAGGTTTTATACCAAAAACAAAAAGAAAATCCTGCTTCTGTTTTGGATGAAGAAACGTTAGGATCTTGCAGATTTTTATTGAGAAATGTCGTTGCTTATGGAACTGGCCGAGCTGCAAATGTTAATGAATATATCTTCGCAAAGACCGGTTCAAACGGTGATTCTGATGCTTGGTTCATCGGATTCTATGATCCAAAAGATGCTCCTCAAAATGGCTTTTCATTTGGGGCTTGGATTGGAAATGATATCAATACGGATCGGATGACGTCAAATTCGACAGGAGGCCGCATTCCTGCGAGAATAGTAAAAAGATTTTTGGAAAATGTTATAGATAAAGATCAAGACACAAAGAAATCAGCAGAAATTCCAGAAGAAGAAAAGAAAGAGACAAAAGAAACCAAAAGTCTTGGCGCGATGCTAGAATTTTGAAAAAGAGAGTTTGACAAATCGTTTTATTGAACAGATAATGCAGGAACTGATTCTTGGAAAGACTAAGTTAAAAAGTCATGTGATTCTAGCCCCGATGGCTGGAGTTACTGATTTACCGTTTAGAAAAATCGTTCGAGAGTTTGGAGACTTCTTGATGTTTAGCGAAATGGTAGCTAGCCAAGCTGTTATTCGAAATGTTAAACGAACTCACAAAATGATGGATAACGCGGACGATCCACTAACTTCAGTTCAAATAGTCGGAGCTGATCCAAAAGTTATGGCTGATGCAGCAAAATTGAGTTATGACTTAGGTGCTAAATTTCTCGATATCAACATGGGCTGTCCTGTCAAAAAGATTGTAAAGTCAGATGCAGGATCGGCATTGATGAAAGATGAAAAACTAGCTGCAAAAATAATAGAATCAGTTGTTAATGCGGTTCCAATTCCGGTTAGTTTAAAAATGCGTTTGGGATGGGATATGGATCACAAGAATGCTCCGAATATTGCAAAAATAGCAGAAGATCTCGGAATCAAAATGATAACGGTTCACGGAAGAACAAGATCTCAGTTATATTCAGGGAAAGCTAACTGGAGCGATATAAGAAAAGTTAAGGAAATTGTGAAAATTCCAGTTATTGTAAACGGAGATATTGTTGATGTTGAAACAGCAAAACAAGCATTAGAAGAAAGCAATGCTGATGGTTTGATGATCGGCCGAGGATCTCTTGGAAGACCTTTGATCTTGAAGGAAATTGATGAATTCCTTAAAACAGGAAATGTTCCAAATATTTGCATTTCAAATCAACAGAAGTTTGAAATTGCAAGAAAGCATTTGAATTATATGCTTGAGTTCTACGAAGAACGAACTGCGATTAAAATGTCTCGAAAAGTTCTTATGTATTATTGCCACGGAACGAGAAATGCTGCGAAATTGAGACAAGAAATCACGACGATTGATTCGGCCGATGAAATTTTCGGACTTATTGATCGAATCTTTTCAAATTGAATCTATCTCACTTTCAGAAGCGCTAAGCCCAGAATTCCAAGAACCATTGAAATTATCCAAAATCTGAAAACGACAGTTGATTCAGCCCACCCTTTTTTCTCGAAATGATGATGAATTGGTGCCATCAAAAAAATCCTTTTTCCAGTAGCCCTGAAATATAAAACCTGAATGATAACCGAGACTGTTTCAATAACGAAAATTCCGCCAATTATTGCAAAAATGAATTCATGCTTTGACATAACCGAAATGAAGCCTAATGCGCCCCCGATTGCAACTGATCCAGTGTCTCCCATAAAAACTTTTGCAGGCGGAGCATTGAACCACATAAAACCAAGGCTAGCCCCAACGAGGCTGCTTAAAAAGACACAAACTTCAGCCATTTCCGGAACATATTGAATATGAAGATAATCAGAAAAAACTGTGTTTCCAGCAAGATAAGCAATAATCGCAAGGCAAATTGAGGATGTTATAACTGGCCCCATTGCAAGGCCATCGAGACCATCTGTTAAGTTCACAGCATTTGAACTTCCAACTGTTATAAACGCTGCCCAGATCATAAAAAACCAGCCGAGATCAATTTGAAAGTTTTTGAATATCGGAAGAAAAACGCTAGTTGATCCTTCGAAGTTATAAAATTTCAAAGAGATATAACAGCAAACCATAGCAACTAATGATTGAAGCAAAAATTTCTTTTTCCCAGAGATTCCGTGATAATCGTTTTTGCTAACTTTTCGATAATCATCAATTGCCCCGATTAAGCCAAACCCGATAAAAACTATGAGGCAAAGCCAAAGGTTGATGTTTGATAAATCTCCAAAGAGCAAGCCTCCAAAAATAACCGAAGAGATTATCATTAGTCCCCCCATCGTTGGAGTTCCTTTTTTCTTCTCGATGTGAGATTGTGGGCCGTCATCTCTTATTGGCTGACCATTTTTCTGATGACATTTCAAAAAATGTATAAATTTTGATCCGATCAAAAGAACAAAGAAAAAAGAAGTCAGGAAAGCACAAATCGAACGGAATGTAACATATTTGAAAACATTCAGAAACGAGTAATCTGCGCCAAAAAATTTATAAATTAAACTGTAGAACATTCGAGATATTTGATAAATTTTTCGAGTCCAACGCTATGAGACCCTTTCAATAAAACAACGCTGTTATTTTGAACCATTGTTAATATTTTTTCTATAACAAAATTATTGATTTCTTCAAAGCATGCAACATTACCTTCCTTGTTCATAATCGGCCAAAGGGATTCGTCCCCTATAAAGAAAACTTTGTCGATATTCATCGAGTTCAATTTATCAGCAATGAGTTTGTGATAATATTGTTCGTATTTCCCAAGTTCTTTCATTTGGCCTATAACTGCAATTTTTGAAGCTGCGTGATATGTTTGCAAAGTTTCAAGGGAAGCGAACATTGCTGCTGGACTTGCGTTGTATGCATCATTTATGACTTCAAAAATCTTTCCTTGAAATTCATAATTCTTAATATTTCCACGGCCTTCAATTTGGGACAGCTCTTTAAAAAACGGCAAGAATTCATTTATGTCTAAGTCCATAGCATAAATCGTTGCACAAATTGAAGCTGTTATATAAGCGAAATGCTTGCCAAGAAATGAAACTTCATATTCAAGATTTCCAGCAGGAGTTTTGAGTTCAATAATTCGATCCCAGGAAAGAATCTCAAAATCGCAGTTTCTTGAGAATCCAACTGAAAAAGTCTTGAGATTTTTTGGGGAAGCCGAAAATTTAATTTCATCAGCAAATTCGGAATCTCCATCAAAGATCAAAACTCCGCCATCTTTCATCCCATCAATTATTGAGATTTTTTCTCTGGCAATGGAAGCTTTGTCTCCAAAGTTTCCGATATGCGATTCATAAATGTTTGTAATAATTCCAATATCCGGATTCAAATATTTTGAAAGTTCTGATATTTCGCCACTATGATTTGAGCCTATTTCAAAAATCCCAAATTCTGTTCCTTCTTCGAGGAGACTTAGAGCAATTGGCAAACCATAAATTGTATTGTAATTTCCAACCCCAGAAAATGAACTAAATCGATGCTTTAAAATGGTATTTAACCAGGATTTCGTCGTCGTTTTCCCAGCGCTACCTGTTATCGCTATCAGTTTTTTCAAACCGATCTTATTTTTTACTGATTGTCCGATAAGCTTCAATGCTTCAGTTGTATTGTCAACTAAGATTGTTTTGTCAGGAATTTCAAATTTCTTGTCATCTATTATTGCTGCAATCGCTCCTGAATCTATAGCGTGTTTGACAAATTCATGCCCTTTGTTTATAGCAACAAACAGTTCACTGCCCGTGATATTCCTTGAATCTATTGATATTCTGTTTGCGGAAAAATTTGGTAGTGAGCTTATTCCAAGAAATGCGCTTAATAATTCGCTTGTGATTTTCATCTAGGGCATTTATGTCGAAAACAATGCCTGGATTATATCACATGTCTTCATAAATCGCCATAGTCTCTCCAGATCGGTGAGGAAATGCTGGTTTGTAGTCCATATATTTAAATGGGCCTTTTTAACTTTTTTGTTGTTGTTTTATGAATTTCATGATATCCTGTTAGCAGATGGAGCTATAGAGTGCTAAAAAACTTTTGAAGCTTCAGAAATATAAAATTAAAAAATTATAAAAAAAAGGAGAGTAGATTATGGCGAAAGTTATAGGGATTGACTTAGGAACCACTAATTCATGCGTTGCAATTATGGATGGCCAAACTGGCAAAGTTATTGAAAATTTGGAAGGAGCAAGAACAACTCCTTCAATGGTCGCATTTTTGGAAAATGGAGAAAGATTAGTTGGACAGCCGGCAAAAAGACAAGCTGTAACCAATCACGAAAACACTGTTTTTGCTGTAAAAAGATTAATTGGGCGGAAATTTGATGATCCATTAACACAAAAGGATAAAGATCTTGTTCCATATCATATTGTAAAATCTGATTCAGGAGATGCCTGGGTAAATGCTCGAGGAAAGGACTATAGTCCTAGCCAAATTAGCGCTTTCATTCTAATGAAGATGAAAGAAATAGCAGAGGCTCATCTTGGAGAAAAAGTAACCCAAGCTGTTATTACAGTTCCTGCTTATTTTAACGATTCGCAAAGACAAGCAACTAAAGATGCGGGAAGAATTGCAGGACTTGAAGTTTTGAGAATTATCAACGAGCCAACAGCAGCAGCTCTTGCTTATGGAATGGATAAAAAGAACAGTGGCGGATCAATCGTTGTCTATGACCTCGGAGGTGGAACATTTGATGTTTCAATTCTAGAGATTGGAGATGGCGTTTTCGAAGTTAAAGCCACAAATGGTGATACTTTCCTTGGAGGTGAGGATTTTGATGCAAGGATTATCAATTATGTTGCTGATGAATTCACAAAAGAAACAGGAATTGATATCAAAAAAGATAATATGGCACTTCAAAGATTGAAAGAAGCTGCTGAAAAGGCAAAGATTGAGCTTTCATCATCAATGCAAACGGATATTAATCTTCCGTTTATAACAGCGGATGCAACTGGGCCAAAACACCTGAATGTAAAGCTAACAAGGGCGAAATTCGAATCATTAGTTGAAGATTTAATTGAAAGAACGATAGCGCCTTGTAAGACAGCTCTGAAAGATGCTGGATTGTCAGCAAGCGATATAAAAGACGTCATTTTGGTTGGAGGTATGACTCGCATGCCAAAGGTCGTTGAAAAGGTCAAAGAGTTTTTTGGAAAAGAACCAAATAGAGGAGTAAATCCTGACGAAGTTGTTGCTTTAGGCGCCGCAATTCAAGGAGGAGTTCTTCAAGGAGATGTTAAAGATGTCTTGCTTTTGGATGTCACTCCATTATCTCTTGGAATCGAGACCTTGGGCGGAATCTTTACGAGATTGATTGATAAAAACACAACAATTCCGACAAAAAAGAGTCAGATTTTTTCGACAGCGGAAGATAATCAAACTGCTGTAACAATTCGAGTTTTCCAAGGAGAAAGAGAGATTGCAGCACAAAACAAATTGCTTGGTCAATTTGATTTAGTTGGGATTCCTCCAGCTCGTCGCGGAATGCCTCAAATTGAAGTTACATTTGATATTGACGCAAATGGAATAGTCAATGTTTCGGCAAAGGATAAAGCGACAGGCAAAGAACAGCAAATCAGAATTCAAGCATCAGGAGGACTTTCTGAAGATGAAATCCAACAGATGTTAAAAGATGCTGAAACTAATGCTGCCGAAGATGCAAAACGCAAAGAATTAATCGAAGTTAAGAATCAAGCTGAATCTTTGATAAATACAACAGAAAAAGGCCTAGCTGATTATGGAGATAAAGTTTCTGCTGAAGAGAAATCAAAGATAGAGTCTGATTTAGCAGCGCTGAAAGAATCAGTCAAAGGCGAAGATAAAGACGATATCCAGGCAAAGTCGCAAGCTTTGATGCAATCTTCAATGAAAATTGGAGAAATGATGTATAAGGATATGCAAGCAGATCAAAATAAGACCGAGAGTTCAGCGGAAAACTCAACTTCTGAGTCCAAGGAAAACGATGATGGAGTTGTTGATGGCGACTTTAAAGATTTGAATAAATAAGAATGAAGGGGGATTTATCCCCCTTTTTCATTTAGCCTATTATATTTTTAATTGTTGTAATTATCGATTCGGCCAACGAATCGGCTATTGCATTTCTCGCTTGAGTTTGTGAGGCCAAAACTGAAAATGGCATTTCATCACAAACTTCATAAGTTGAGAATGAATCAACCAATCTCGAGCCAATTTTGTCATATTCTTTATCATAGACTTCAACTAACGCTGCCATTCTGAGCTGTTCTTTCGCGACTTCCTTCTGTGTATAAATTGCCGACGAAGAACTTTCCTTAACTGTTATATTAATGATGTAATTATTTGGGTCTTTAACATAGTGTGGCAAAAGTCGTTTGACAACTCCTGATATGCGATATTCTATCTCAGGTTCTGCCTTAATTTTAACATTTTTCAATGAAGTATTTTGAGCTCCAGAAACTAAAATAGGATGCGTTGCAGTGCAAGCAGCAAGGAGAATAGAGATTATTCCACAGAACGCGATTTTAAGACTATTTCGTAGCACTCTATCTGATCTCCTTCTTTGAAATCGTTATAATCCTCTGCTAAGATTCCGCATTCATGAGATTGACGCGACTCCTTAATTTCATCTTTTTCATGGCGCATCGATCTGATATTGCCTTCAAAAATACACTTTCCATCACGCATAACTTTGATTTTTGAATTGTTTCTTTTAATAATTCCATCTGTGACATAACATCCAGCGATAGTTCCAAGCCTGCTAATAACGAAGATCTTTCTAACATCCGCGGTTCCGATATAATTCTCTTCAACAATTGGAGAAAGCATTGTTCCCATTATCGCTTTTATTTCCTCAGTCATATGGTAAATAACGTTATGATTTAAAATTTTTATTCCATAAAATTTCGCCGATTCTTTCGCTGCAACCGAAGTGTTAACATTGAACCCGACTACAATAGCATTAGTTGTTTTGGCAAAATCGATATCGCTTTCGCTTATTATTCCAATTCCTTTTTCAACGATATTGATCTTGATTTCTGGATGCTGAATTGCCTCAATTGACGCAACGACAGCCTCTAATGATCCGTAAACATCAGCTTTAACCAAAATATTAAGATCTTTGACTTCGCTATCTTCGCCAGCTAACAATTGATCCATTGATTTCGCAATGCTCTTCGCTTCTCTGGCTTTTGCTGCATTTCGTCTGTATTCAGCTATCTCTCTCGCCTTTTGTTCTGTATCAACAACAGCCAAAACATCGCCAGGCTCTGGAGCTGAATCAAATCCAATTATTTCAACAGGAGTCGATGGGCCTGCACTCGCTATGGCTTTTCCTTTGTCGTCAAAAATTGTTCTGACTTTTCCATAGACATTTCCAGCAACGAAAATATCGCCTTTTTGTAGTGTTCCGTGCTGAATTATTACAGAAGCAATAACTCCTTTTCCTTTGTCTACTCTCGACTCAAGAACTGTTCCAACTGGCGCCCTTTTCGCATTTGCTTTTAATTCAAGCATTTCAGCTTGCAATAATATAGCCTCAATTAATCCGTCAAGATTTGTGTTGTTCTTTGCAGAAATTTCCGCGCTTAGCGTTTCTCCTCCAAAGTCTTCAAGGATAACTTCTTGACCTAATAATTCTGTTTTTACCTTATCG
>CAJOOW010000087.1 GCA_905236375.1 uncultured Alphaproteobacteria bacterium
AAAAATCAAGGCGCTGCCTCCAGGAATTCCAGCCGATGCAAATTTAGCAGCGACCCCATAAAGAGTGAAGACAAAATACTGTCCCAATGTCGGTAAACCATAGCCGAACGATCCCATCAAGGCTAAACCGATAATTGGAATAGCAAAGCAATCTCCCAAAAGATGCATATTAGCAGTTGCGGGAATGACAAACTTCGCAATGTTTTTATTCTCAAGATTCTTTTGGCTTCCTTCGATAGTAGTTGGTATCGCAGCTGCACTTGACATACTGAATAGTCCAATCAAAACACTAGGCAACAGATTTTTGAACTTCTGAATCGTAGCCTTAATATTTCGATTTGAAAGCAAAAACATAATAGTAAACATATATCCATAAGCCAAAATAGCGACTATTCCTAGAAGCAAGGCGTACTCTTTGATGATTAAAGTTAATGTTCCTTCATATTGCATCTTGATTATGAAACCTGAGACAAATAAAGGAAGAATCGGACAGATCAATTTTTTCAAAACAAAATTAGCAATGTCATTTAAAATCTCACTAACTTTATCCAATGCGTTTGTTTTTAAAAAGTTTCCAATAACTCCAATGGTAACTCCCATAATTAAAGCTATGTCATTTTTAACTAAAGGAGTTATATGAAAGTTCCAAGCGGGAATCAAAACATTTTGAGGATCAAGTTTTGAAATTGTAATAATTCCTGTTTTTAAAATTGGAACAGTGAAGATGTAAGAAATCCAAAATCCTGAAAAGTTCGAAAGACAAACAAGCGGAACTAAAAGCAAAACAACTTTCACCGATTCATTTTTAAGATTCAAAATTCCGTTTAGAACGAAAGAAAAGATAATTAAAGGCAAAACAAAAACGATGACATCTTTCAGCAACAAACTAACTGCATAAGCTTGAGATTTTACAGAAAGATCAATTTGATTTCCAAAGAGCAAAACTGCTATAAAAAGTGCCAAAACAAAGCACGGCAAATTCAAAAGTTTTTTTAAAAACATATGTTGGTTGTCTGAAACTAGGATCTTAAATGCAAGTTTTTCTCTTACAGGATTTCGAGTGCATTCTACCATTTGCCTCGCACTTAGTCAATTTTAGATGGGGCAAATATATTCCTCTCATAAAAAAATGGCCAAATCAAAAGAGATCTGACCATTAATAAGCTTTCAGCAATTAATTCATACCGATTCGATTTATTTTTTGCCCTCCAGGAATAAATGCTGGAAGAAATGCACATTGTGGATCGTCTTGACGAAGCAGAAAGTAAGATCTGTTATCATGCGCATCGAGTTCTGCTTTTAACAAAAACGCTTTTTCCCCTAAAGAATAAACATTGTTTATCTGTTGTAAAACACTACCTGGATTAGACATGCTTCTAAGATTATGTTCAAGCTTATACTGCAAAGCTCCCATTTCTGCATTCATATGACTATTTGCAGAGCTAATTTCTACTAAACGTTTATTTACCGCTGTATCCGAGTCTTTTTGAGTGTCATCGAAATTTTTTTCTACCATTTCAATATTAAGCATTTGGCCAGCTGGAGTGATGGGTCTTTCAATTTGTTGAAGATTCCCCGCACTTGCCCCATTCGCGGAAACTATGATTCCAATCAAAAAAGTTGTTTTTAAAATACTACCTTTCATAAAAAATACCTACCTGTAAAATATATTTTGAGTGCATTGTATCGTGTTTAAATATACATTGCAAGAAATAATTAATATCAGATTTTAAAGTTAATTATTTTTTAATTTTCAGAAAATTAAATTAAGTTTTAGTGACATAATCTATGTTTTTTTAATCTAATCGATCTCGGAGAATATCAATCGTTATATCTATATCATCTCTAAAATCTGAAGTGCTAAAGTGGATTGAATAATTTGCAAATTTATAATATATTATTGCAGAATGCTGAATGAGCCATGAACTAAATTTGCAAAAGAAATCTTTAGGAATTTTAGGGGCAGGAGCTTTTGGAACATCGCTAGCCTTCGTTTATTGTAACAAATTTGATGTCTCTTTATTTTCTTGCTTTAAAGATCACGTCGATTCAATGAATCAAACGAGAACCAATGAGTTTTTTAAAGACTTTATAATTCCTGATAACGTGAAGATATCTCTAACAGATGATTTAGATGAATATGATTATTTGTTATGGTGTTTCCCAATAAAACCAACTCCGAACATCTTAAGAAATTTGAAAAATGAGATAAATGGAGCCTCACTGACGATTTGTTCGAAGGGTTTCCTTCATGACTCAACTTTCGTATATGCTCTTTTCAAAAGAGAACTTTCTGAATCGAAAATCACATATCTTTCAGGTCCAAATTTTGCGAACGAATTAGCAGGAAATAAAATATCAGCAGCCGATATTGCTGCCGAAAATATTGATGACGCTAAAAGATTTGCGAATGATCTAACAACAGAAAACTTTAAATTAAATCCAACTGATGACCTAATTGGCTCTCAAATTTGTGGAGCAATGAAGAATGTTATAGCAATTGCCTGTGGAATATCCTATGGATTAAAACTTGGCCAAAATTTTCACGCAATTCTTGTGACAAAAGCTCTCGATGAAATGAAAAATTTAGGAACAAAACTTGGAGCGAAAGCGGAAACATTTTATGGACTTTGCGGACTCGGCGATTTAATTCTGACAACTTCAAGCACAAATTCAAGGAACACAAGCCTGGGGTTTGATATTGCAAATGCAAAACCGATTGAAGAAATTCTAAAAGAAACAACTTGTGAAGGATATGACACATTGCCACAAATCATTGAATTATCGAAAAAGAACAATCTTCATTTACCGATTTGTGAAGCCGTTTATCAAATCCTTTTTGAAGGCAAAAATCCATCAACTTTGTTAGATGTCTGTAAAGAAAATTTCTAAAATAGAACGAATCTCGATTTTAGCTCGCTTCGTCAAGAAGTGTTGTGG
>CAJOOW010000088.1 GCA_905236375.1 uncultured Alphaproteobacteria bacterium
CTAAATCATCATCTGGAGAAATTATAAAAAACGCAGTAGCTCCGCAAATTCCCCCCATATGAAAAAAGACATCTCTAAGATTTTTCCCATTTTCTCCATATTTTCCCTTAAAAAAACCCATTCCATAATGAAGGGAATCATGTGGATATCTGTTCATAACAAAGGTTACATCATCATCCTTAAGGTCCTTAACATCAACAACAATTGATGTTAATTCATCAAAGGTTGCTTTTGAGACTATTTCTTTGCCATTATAGCTTCCGTGATTTGCTAACATCGCAATCCATTTTGCATAATCTTCAGCTGAAAAGCTGACTCCGCAAGTTGCCGGAAATTTATGAAAAAATCCATCTCGATTAACTCGCACTATGTCATTCATGTTTCTTGAATGATTCTCTACAACTTTTTTTGATTTGTGTTGCAGGGTCTTTGTTATCAAGTTGAAGCATGTCTTAATATATCCTAATTTCTTAGCGTCGTGATCGAATCGTGAAAGAAGATATTTAAAATATCCGATTTTGCTTGCTTCTGCATCTACTCGAATTGCACTTGAATTTTCTATTCCCATTTTATCAAAAATATATTTTTGAATAAGGTCTTCATATTTTTCTCCTGTAGCTTTTTCTATGACTATTCCGATAATTCCGAAAACAATATTTTGATAGCCATAGTGTCTTCTAAAATCTCCTGGGATCTGTTTTAGAAATCTCAAAGATCTGAGAATTTTATCGTTATCATAATTAGCTTGAAATAATGAATCAGCAGAAAAGTGTTTGAGGCCAGAACTATGCGAAATGAGATCTTTTACCGTAAACTCCTTCGAAAGCTCTTCATTGCATATAAAAAAATCTGGATAGTATTTTCTAACCTTGTCATCAAATGATATTTTCCCGTCGTCAACCAAAGCTCCAACAAGAATAGCTGTCACATTTTTCGTTACAGATGAGACTGGAAATAAGGTTTTTTCATCGGTATTAACCGGGTGATTTTGAGGAGTCGTTGTTTTGCCAAAAGCTTTATAGTAGATAACTTTATCGCCTCTTGAAACAGCAAAGATAGCACCAGGAATTCCCACTTTATTCAAGCCTTTAGAAATAATTTGTTCCATTTTCTTTGCGTTTTGCAAAATCTCTTCATCAGATATTTTTTTCGTTACTTGAATATTCTCTGTTGCAGCATTCTCAGCAAAACTTTGGAAAATCAGGCCACAGAAGGCTATAGATGTAACAAAAGCAGATATTAAAAATGACTTACTGAAACGCTTAAACATTTATTTTTGCCAAATTAACGATTTTTTAACCATTATAAGTATACATTTTATATGAGAAATGTGTATCTAAATTTTTGAGGCTCCTAATATGTTTGGCGGAATCAAAATAACTTTAATCTTATGTTTGACGATAATCGTGAGTTGCGTTCTTTTTATCTCATATAACGAATACACGAATCGTTACACACTGTTATCGACTAATGATAATGTTCTTTATATCTTTGATAAAAAGAGTGTTGTTTTGAATAGATGTGATGGAAAAGGTTGCGCACTTATTGAGACAAAGTTACCAACGAAAACCAGCATGAATTTTGAACCTAATTTCCAGCAAAGCAAACTATTCGAGTCAGACAAACCTGTTTCAATAGATTCTAAAGAGAAAAAGAAGGAAGAATCGCCAAAAACGGTTGAAGCTAGACCGGAAAAACGCAAAGGACTCATTGATCTGGAAGAAAAAGAACCAACTTCAGCAGCTAAGAAAAATGCTGATTCTGATAAGGAAGAAGCAAACGCCGACAATTCAAAGGATGAAGAAGAGGAAGATTTTGTAGAATAATAAATCTACTGCTTCTCAGTTTCGTTTAATGCGGATATTCCATGAATTAGGTCCATAGCTCTTAGCACTATTGGCTCAATGTCAGATTCTTTATGAGATTTGGTCTTTTCTTGTTCCTTAGGTAATTCCTTTATTATTTCAATATCCGGAACGATTCCACAATGATCGATGAGATTGCCATTCGGTGAGATAAAATGAGCAGTTGTTAACTTTATTGCCCCTCTTCCAGGAATAGGAATAACAGTTTGCATGGATCCTTTCCCATATGTTTTTTCTCCGATTAAAATAGCTCGTTTGTTTTCTCCGAGAGCAGCCGCCATGAGTTCTGCCCCTGAAGCCGTATTTGAATTAATCAAAACAGCCATTGGAAGATTGTTCAAAAGATCAGTATCATCTGAAAAAATTGTTCTTGATTCCTCGATGTTTCTGGATTTCAACTCGACTATTTTTTTGCTGCTCAAAAATAAATCGCAAACTCCGACAGCTTGATCCAGAATTCCTCCAGGATTGTTTCTTAGATCTATAATAACTCCAACTGATTTTTTCTTATTTATTTTTTTTATAGCTTGCGAAATTGCCAAAATTGTTCCGTCATTAAAGTAATTTATTTTTATAAGAGCTACATCTTCAATGAAATCAGTTTTTACACTGCGAAACTGGATGACAGATTTTCTCAAGCTAACATCAAAAGTTTCTTTTTTATTCCTGAGAATTGAAAATTTTATTTTTGCAGTAGAATCAGAATTTAGATAGGAATAGATTTGTTTTGCAGTCATTTTCAAAACATCTTGTCCATCTATTTTCTTTATGATGTCTAAAGGTTTTATTCCTGCATTTGCAGCCGGACTTTCATCGACAACTGAAACTATTTCTATTCCTTCACTGGATTGTTTTATCTCAATTCCGATTCCCCAAAATGCTCCACGTGATGTTTGATTGTAGGCATTAAAATCTTCACTTGGAATATACACAGAATATTCGTCAAGGACCTTAAGCATTCCGTTTATGGCTCCTATTTCCAGCTTCTCTCTTGCAATTTCGTCCGCATAATTTAGTCTTATTTCTTCGATGATTTCCTTTATCAAATCATTCGTATTCAAAAGATCAACGGAAAACTCCAGGTCTCGTTTATCTTTTTTGCATGAGACTAGAGATATTGAGACAAACAACAGAAGAAATATCGATTGAAAGAATGAGGAGAACTTTCTCATGATTTTAAAGATGAATCTTTTTTAACCATTATCTTTAATTTCATGATACAAAATAGATGACGCGATGCGGAAGTTATTTTGTTGAAATGTTTAACTATTTAAAAAAAATATTGCCCAAAAGCCTCTTTTCGAGATTTATGCTAATTTTGATAACTCCAGTTGTCTTATCTCAACTTATAATCGGATTCATCTTTTTTGAAAAATACACTCAAACTATCCTTGGAATAATCTCAACAAGAATGGCAGGGGAAGCCAGCGCCATTACTAGGCTTCTCGATATGAATTGCGAAAATGAATATCTCAATGAGATGAAAAAAAATATGAATATTGAAGTTGAAGTTTTGAATGATGCAAAATTAAAAAGACAGGGCATAGCAAAAAATCATCAGGCTTATAGAATTCTTAAAAGAGCAATTCAAAAAAAAGGATACACAGATTATTATATAGATACTGAAAATTCGAACATGGACGTTTACATTCCATCCCGTAATAACTTAGAAGTTTATAAAATATCTTTTGCTAGGAAGACTCTTTACATGAAAATTATTCCTCTTGTGCTAGGAACAGGAGTTGCAGCAAGCATCATTTTCTTGCTGATTGCCTTTGTGTTTTTGAAAAATCAAATAAGGCCAATAAGAAAACTTGCTGTTGCTGCTAGTGACTTCGGAAAAGGATTTGATAGTGATTATAAACCAGAAGGAGCTTTGGAAATTCGAGTTGCTGGATATGCTTTTAACCAAATGAAAATCCGAGTCAAAGAACTTATGAATAATAGAATGAAAATCTTAGCTGGAATTTCTCATGATCTTCGAACTCCGTTGACTAAAATGAAGTTACAGTTATCACTAATGCCCAAGACAAAAGAAACGGAATGGTTGATGAGTGATGTTAATATGATGATAAGAATGACCGAAAGCTTTACACTACATGCTGCAGATCAAAACAAAGAGATAGCTGTTAGGAAAAATCTTTTTTCACTTATTGAAGAAATATCAAAAGATCACATATCAAACGATTTTAAGATAGATATTTTTGGAAAAAGAGATATTGAATTATCTGTGAAATATCTTTCGCTAAAAAGAGCATTCAACAACATAATTTCAAATGCAAAAAAGCATGCTGATCATCTTTTTATCAGTATCTTAAAAGGAGATGGAGAAGTTACAATTTTATTTGAAGATAATGGATATGGCATTGATGAAGAAATTTCTGAGGAGCTTTTTATTCCTTTTAAAACAGAAAATGAAGCCAGAACTCATGATGTGAATGGAGGGGTAGGACTCGGTTTAAGCATAGCTAGAGATGTAATTACCGCTCATGGAGGAAAGATTTCAGCTGTTAATTCAAAAAAATATAGCGGAGCTTGTTTTGTAGTGACATTGCCGATATGAATTTAAAAAGAGATTAAAGACTGATTATTCAAATCTAATGTAAGTTCTTATAGAAACAAACCCCATTGATAGATGAAATAATTCTTCTATTTTCGATGGACATATTCTTGGAATATTTTGTTTCTATTTCAACTTTTCGGCCATTATCTTTCTTAACGACAAATGAAATAGCATTGTTACCATCAGGCATCTTTTCAAGATTTTCATAAAGACGATCAATATCTGCATCATCCTGTAATTCGAGAAAGATTTTTTCATTTTCGACAATTCTATCAATACTTTGCACTGAGATTCCAAGAAGTTTTGGCTTATCTGATTCGACCTTGATATTAGCGTCAATTATTAGAGGATTACCAACAATTAGAAGATCTTTCGAGCGAGCAAAAGCATCTGGGAATATTGTAACTTCAAATGAATTATCTTGATCAGAAATAGTTAAAAATGCATATTTTTGCCCATTTTTTGAAAGTTTCTCTTTTTTTGATAGCAGGATTCCAGCTACCTTTATGGTATTTTCTGTTTCCTTAAAATTCTTGCTTCTCACCACATTTAAACCGTTTAAGAATTCTGAATAAATATCCATTGGATGAGCGTTAAGATAAAATCCGATTGATTGTCTTTCAAGATCAAGTCTTTCTATTGAATTCCATTCTGGGACCTGTTTTAAGCTGATTTTTCTTGCATCTGTGTTTCCAAACAAAGATTTTTGTCTTGATTTTGTCGTAATATCCGATTCTAACAAAACTGATAATGATTCAAAAATTTGACGGCGATTAGGATGGATCGAATCAAATACTCCCGCAAATGCCATAATCTCAAGTGTTTTTTGAGGAACCCCGATTTTTTGCATTCTTTCTGTTAAATCAAAAATATCTTTATAATCTCCATTTTTTTCTCTTTCTTTAACTATCCCTTCAGTAACAGCAATTCCACAACCTTTTATAGCTGCAAGTGCAAACCTTATTTTATTTTCACCTTCTCCAGAAAAAAGAGCTTCAGATTTGTTTATGTCAGGTGGCAAAATTTCAATTCCTGAGCTTTTTGCATCTTGGACAAAGACCGAAAGTTTATCAGTGTTGATTATATCCATATTCATTGAAGCAATATAAAACTCTCTTCGATAATGAGTTTTAAGGTATGCGGTTTGATATGAAACAACAGCATAAGCGGCAGCATGTGACCTGTTAAATCCATAACCTGCGAATTTTTCCATTAATGCAAAGACTTGATCTGCTATGGTTCTAGAAATTCCTTTTTTTGCAGCTCCTTCTGCGAAAATTTCACGGTTTCTAACCATTTCTTCTTTGATCTTTTTCCCCATAGCTCTTCGAAGCAAATCAGCTCCAGCAAGGCTATATCCTCCCATTATCTGCGCTGTTTGCATAACTTGCTCTTGGTAAATCATAATCCCATAAGTGTGTTTTAATATAGGTTCTAAAAGAGGATGAAGATATTCTGTTTTCTCTCTGCCATGTTTTCTCTCAATATAAGTCGGGATATTATCCATAGGCCCTGGGCGGTATAGAGAAACGAGTGCTATAATATCTTCAAGATTATCTGGCTGAAGTTTTTGAATAACATCTCTCATTCCAGCACTTTCAAGTTGGAAAACTCCAATGACATCTGTTGAACAAATCAACTTGAAGACTTCATGGTCTTCCATATTGATCTTAGATATATCAATGTCAACATTATGATATTTTTTAACGAATTCACAGGCATGTTTAATAACAGTCAGAGTTTTTAATCCTAAAAAGTCAAACTTAACGAGGCTTGTTGACTCAACATATTTCATGTTAAATTGAGTTATTGCCATGTCAGTTTCTCCATCAGAATAAAGAGGAACTAACTCATCAATGCTAACGTTGCCAATCACGATTCCGGCGGCGTGCATTGAAGCATGCCTATAAAGTCCCTCCAATTGCATCCCAATGTTAATTAAGAATGCCACTGACTCATCATCTTGCATCATCTGCTTAAGTTGAGGCTCTATTTCAAGAGCTTGTGGCAGATCAATTGGATTTGCTAGGTTTTGGGGAACTAATTTTGCAATTTTGTCGACTTGTCCATATGACATCTGGATGACTCTTCCAACATCTCTCAGAACATTGCGAGCTTGGAGTTTTCCTAGGGCTATTATATGAGCTACTCTATCTTTTCCATATCTATGTTGAACATATTCGATGACTTTTTCTCGTTTTTCTTGGCAGAAATCGATATCAAAATCAGGCATTGAGACGCGTTCTGGATTAAGAAATCTTTCAAAAATTAGACGATATTTAATCGGATCAAGTTCAGTTATAAACAAACACCATCCAACTAAAGAGCCAGCACCTGATCCTCTTCCAGGGCCAACAGGAATATCATGTTGCTTAGACCACTTTACGAAATCTGAGACTATTAAAAAATATCCGCTAAATCCCATTTTCTTTATGACATCTAGTTCATATTCTAGACGTTGCAGATATTCACTTTCTATTTCTTTTAGATTTTTATCAACATTTGAGTTGTATTTTAAGACTTCTTCTTGGAGTCTTTTAATTAGGCCTTCATGAGCTTGTCTGTCCAATATGTCATCTTCATTTTCTCCAGATTCATCGACAAATCGCGGAAGAGTTGGTTTTTTCTTTTCCGGCATAAATGAACATCTCTGAGCAATAACTGATGTATTGATAACTGCTTCTTTGACATCACTAAACAATTCAAACATTTCATCTGAAGTTTTTAGATAATGTTCAGCAGAAACTTTTCGCCTATCTTTGACAGTCATATAAGTTCCATCAGCAATACATAACAAAGCGTCATGCGCCGTATGCATAGATTTATCAAGAAAGAAAACTTCGTTTGTTGCTACAAGAGGTATGTCTTGTTGAAGAGCATAATTGATAAAAAATGGTTCACAGTGCTTTTCAAGAGGCTCTTTCATCCTCGATATTTCAACATAGCAGTTGTTTTTGAAAATTGTGCTGATATCAGAGAGAAAATTTATTGCATCTTTTTGCCTTTTCTCAGAAAGTAGAGCTCCTGCTGGGCCCTTTGCTCCCCCTGTTAATGTTATCATTCCTTCGTTAAATTTTCTGAGATCTTCAATTGTTATGAACCTTGGATCATCATGACAGGTTATGTAAAAACATGTCATGATTTTCATCAGATTTTTGTATCCTATCTCATTTTTTGCAATTAAAACAATTGGAGCTATGATATTAGAATATTTCAAATCAACTTGTAGTCCCATTATTGGTTGAATTCCTGAATCAGCACATTTTGTTGCAAATTCGAATGCTCCAAACATATTATTTGTATCTGTTATAGCCACTGCTGGAATGTTTCGGTTTTCGCATGTGTGAATTAACTCAGGCAACTTAACTGCGCCTTCACTAAGCGAATAAGCACTATGGAGCCTTAAATGAATAAATGGGAACGCCACATCAAATATCAACAAATGAGAGCTGCTTTGGATTTTATCATAAAATCTCCGTTTAGTCTTAAAAATATCTGAATTAAAGCATCGGTTTTTAATATAACCTAGATAACCTAGAAATCTTAGAATTAGTGCTATGTATCGAAAATCGGATTAAAATAGGGATGTAAAAATTCCAGTCTGGTTCACATGTCAACTATTTATATCCATTGGCCATTTTGTCTTTCCAAATGTTATTATTGCGATTTCAACAGCATGCCCTGCAATGGAAAAATAGATTTTAGAAAGTGGTTTGATGCATATCTTAAAGTCCTTTTAGCATTCAAAGATGAATTTTACAAAGGTGAAATGATAACTAGCGTCTATTTTGGAGGAGGCACGCCGTCTCTTCTGCCGTCTTGGTTTGTTTCGGATTTGTTAAATGAAATAAGAAATCATTTCAGATTGTCTGATAACGCCGAAATAACTTTGGAAGCAAATCCAAAAACAATCAATAAATCCAAAGCATCTGAACTTAAAAAAGCTGGAATCAACAGGCTTTCGATCGGAGTTCAATCAATAATCGATGAAGATCTTAAAATGCTCGGGAGAATTCATTCGGCAGCAGAAGCAAAGGCTTGTGTTTTTGAAATGTCAGAAATTTTTGAAAATCTTTCAATAGATATGATTTATAACAGACCTGGGCAAAAATTAGATTCTTGGCGAAATGAATTATCAGAAGTTTTATGTTATCCAATTAATCATATATCTCTTTATGAATTAATTGTTGAGCCAGGAACAAAAATGGAATCAATGATCAATTCAGGAAGTCTTCCAAAACCAAATAAATCGAGTAAATTCTTTGAGACGACAATTGAAACCGCAAAAAATCATGGTTTTGAGATGTATGAAGTTTCAAATTTTGCTAAAGATAAGCACTATGGAAAGCACAATCTTTCCTATTGGAAATATGAAGATTACTATGGAATAGGCCCAGAATCACATTCAAGAGTTTCAATAAATGGACAAAAAATTGCAATTTCTCAGATTTCTGATAATTCAAAATGGCTTGATTGGGCTGAAAATCCAGTTTTTGATGAAGAAAAGTTATCAGAAGAGGACGTATTTAAAGAAAAACTGATAATGGGATTAAGATCAAAGTGTGGCATAAATATCAATGATTTTAGCCCTATAATTCAAAACAAACATCATTTGCAAAAGAAAATCAGAAAACTCCGTGAGAATTCGTATATAATGGAAAACATGGGGCATGTTTTTTTGACATATGATGGGATTATGAGGCTGAATCTCATAGTTCAATATCTGGTTGAGGATTGATTATATGAAGATTTTGATTAGCAATGATGATGGGATAGGAGCGCCAGGAATTCTCCTCCTGGAAGAAATATCTAAAAAATTTGCTGATGACATTTATGTTTTTGCTCCGAATGTAAACATGAGTGGATCTGGACATTCTCTAACATTAAAAACACCTCTTCGTATGAAAGAACATGATAGTCGTCATTTCTCAGTTAATGGAACTCCAACCGATAGCGTTGTTATGGCTCTTCGATATTTGCTGAAAGATAAGCCTGATTTTGTTTTTTCTGGAATAAATTTCGATGCAAACCTAGCTGATGATGTAACTTATTCTGGGACAATAGCAGCCGTTATTGAAGCATGTCTTTTCGATATACCGGCCGTTGCTTTCAGTCAGAAAATGTCAAAAGATGGAACAATTAATTGGGATGTTGCCAAAACTTATGCTCCTGTCGTTTTAAAGGTCATCATTGACAATTATAAATTTAACAAAGGAGTCTTCTTGAATGTAAATTTCCCAGCCTGCGAAGTTTCAGAAGTAAAAGGCATCAAAATTACTTCCCAAGGATCGAGAGCTATTGACGATCATGTTATTCAATTCACAGATCCGAGGGGAGATCCATATTTTTGGATAGGGGCAGCAGACTACCGTCACGATGAAAGCAATAAAGACTTAAAAACAGATCTAGGAGCTGTTCATAGTCATTATGTTTCCATAACCCCAATGACCATCGATTTGACGGCTAAAGAAGAAATTAAAGTTTTAAGCGAGTTGTTTTCATGAAAAATAGAATTTTAAATTTAAGTATATTAACTTTGTTGTTAGCAGGTTGTGCTCATAATGGAGACCAACTTCCTGAAGTAGTTCAAATAAAAAAGGTGACGCCCTATCATAAAGTTTCCGAAGGGGATACTGTTGGAAGTATTGCAAGGAAGTATGGAATGAAGCAAGCTGATCTGATTAAATTAAATAAGCTGGAACAACCATATCAGCTCTATGACGGGCAGAGATTAATAATTACGCCGAAAGTTGACGATGATATAACTGCTCCGGCTGATCCAGATATTAAAGTGCAACAAATGAAGGAAGAATCTGAAATGACTTCCAATCCAGCGGATTCTGAAGAAGCGCAGCAAGATAAAACGACAATTGATGATGTCAACAAAGAAGAAATAGCAGATGAAGAATCAGTCACTCCAGCAACAACATCAGAATATATTTGGCCTGTATCAAATGGCAAAGAAAGAATTTCTCAACATTTTGACGGAAGTGATGGAGGATTAATAATCGATGCATCTGATGGAACTCCAGTCAAATCTATCGCTGATGGAGTTGTTGTTATTGCTGGGGTTCCAAATGGAGAAGCAGCAGCATATGGAATAACCGTTGTCATAAAACACACGGCAAAGAAGACTATGTCAATTTATTCAAATCTAAAAGAAACGTCAGTCAAAGTTAAGCAAGTAGTTAAGCAGGGATCGATTATTGGCAAAGTTGGGCAAACCGGGACAATTGCGAAAAAGCCTCAACTTTATTTTGAAATTAATGACTTAGCAGGAAAAGGTCGAAAAGCCATAGATCCTGAAAAGTTAATTGGATGAGTTGTTTGAGGCAAAAACCATTTTTCAATAAGAGTGGCTTTATCGTGAGAGTCTTCTTTTTTATAAAACGATCTTAATTATATTATCTTTACTAATTGTAATTTCGGATCTTTCTAGACTCGCTAAGTGTTTTATAAATTTGATAAATACGTTAAAAACATCATCTGAAACATTTGACAAAATGGCATCTGTAATGTTTTTTGCAAGTTTTCTTCCACTTGGAATTTCTAGGATTATTTCCGAAAGATCGCCTGAAATTTTAACGACATCGCCTGGCTTTGAAACTTTCATTATTAAATACAAAACTCCACTCACGACATTTTGCAGATTTTCTGAGATATCTTTTAAGATACCGTTTGAATCAGAAATTTCTAGCTCTTTTAATTTATATATCTTTTTTAAATCTTCGCTAAGCGAGTTTGAATCAATCTTGGGTGAATAGATATTCCTAAAGAAGCTCATTGTATGAGAAAGAAGGTCAATCAATTTTGAAACTTCTTGAATTTCTTTTTGGTTAAGATGATTTAAGTCATCTTGGTAAAACTTTAATATGCTGAGATAATTAGCCATTTCATGACATATCTTTGCAACCGTTAATTGTGTATTCATACGATATTTCCTAAAAGTTTTGCCGTATAATCGACTAGTGTTATGACTCGGCTGTAACTCATTCGAGATGGTCCAATAACTCCAATAGCCCCCACTAATGATTTCTTAGCATTCTGATAAGGCGAAATTATCAAAGAACATCCCGCCATCTCAAACATTTTAGTTTCTGCTCCTATAAAAATCTGAACGCCTTTTCCATTTACTGATTTATCAAGAAGGTCTTTTAAAGTCTTTTTTTCATCAAGTTTTCTTAAGAGATCCTCAAGATCCAGAATTTCTCCGGCTTTTGATAATAAATTCGATTGGCCCTTAACAATTACTTTATTGTCATTTTCATTGATAACAAATCCGATTCCTTGTTTAACAATATCCTTTGTAATTTCATCTAATCCTTCTTTTTGAAGATCAAGCTCATTCTGAAGTTTTGTTCGGATATCATTTAAACTGGAGCCTGAAAGTTGTGTGTTGATATATTTTGTTGCCTTTCCGAGGACACTTGAAGTTACATCTTGTGCAACATCAATTAATCTGTTTTCGACAATTCCATTTTCATTAACTATGACAACGATTGCCCTTCCCGGACTTAGCAACACAAAATCGATATGCCGAACTTCTGAATTTACAGTGGGAACCCTAATTAAGCTAGCACAATTGGCTAGATCTGAAAGAACATCTGTTGCTTTTTCTAAAATCGATTCAACACTTTTCCCAACAGCATTTTTTGTAATTTTAGCAAGTTCTTCGACTTCAGCATTTGATATATCAGCAGATTCTACTATGGTATTGACGTAAAATCTCCACCCTTTTTCGGTTGGTTTTCTTCCTGACGATGTGTGTTCTGAACATAAAATTCCAAGCTCTTCAAGATCTGCCATGACATTTCTGATTGTTGCTGGTGAAAGTGGAGTTTCAAGAACTTTTGATAGAGATCTCGAACCAACAGCTTCTCCTGTTTCAACATAAATATCTACAAGCTTTTTGAAAATTTCAACATACCTCTTGTTAGCGCTTATGTCAATTTCATTCATTTCGCTTCTTATTTTTTCTTTTCACACCATCTATCCTTCCTTTTATGATTTTATCGCGAATCTATGAAATCTCAAAGTTTTTGTGTAAAAATTATGTTTTAAGCTCTTTCCTTTATTTATAGCGATAAATTATGTGGCATAGCTGATTGAACTATATGGCAATATATGCTATAATTTCACATAGGAGGGTATGCTTCGTGTGCAAAATGGAAAGAAAGTTAAAGTTTTTTTGCGGATTATCAAAGTTATTGTTCCCTCTTTCTTTGACCTTTGCTTTGACTGGCTATATTTATGCAAGTGATACCGATCAATCCCGAAAGGATAAAACATGGGAAAATAAAGTTTTCGCCGGCATGATGATTGACAGTATGATAACTCATCTAAAAGAAATCTATGAGGATAAAAACGCAACGCCATGGATCAAAAAAACTTTAAAAACGGACGAAAAAAGCATAAACGAATCCATAAAAAATTCTGAATTTTTTAAATCAGTTTGGAAAGAAATCCCTTCATTTTTCAAGGATAGATTGTTAGGCAAAGGAATATTTAGAAATATTTATAACAATGAAGGAAACCTGAATATCACACAGTTACCTGAGTTTGAAAATAATTCTTATGCAGAATATTCAGAAGCAAATTGGAATGCCTTTCTATTTGCAACTTATCTTTTTTTCGAAACGGTTGATCCAGATGATATTGAAAATAATGCAGAGTTAAAAGATGCTGTAACTAAATATAAGAATGCTAAGGAATTAAGTTTTAACGACAAACTTGAAAGGGCTAAAGACGCATTATGGAAGCTAAAGAAAGCATTGAGTCGAAAAAGTAGCTTGGAATCAGCAATAAAAGAAATAGAAAACAAATTGTCTTCTCAGCTTCAAAATTCAAAGACTATTGATCAACTTAAAGAAGAAGTAAAAAAAGTAGCTGAAATTGATATTTCGAAAACTGATCCAGGAAGCCGTGACGAAAAAATCACAACAATCATGAAAGAGTTTTTCGACATGGATTATACAAAGATTATAAGAACGAAAGCCGATTATCAAAAATTGAAGGAATCACAAAACAAAAACGCAATTAATCAACTACAAGATGAAAAGGAAAAATTAGATAAAGAAATACGTGGATTAGAAGAGAAAAAGAAGGAGAAATACAATGAAAATATTGCTACTCCAGAATTTTATAAAGTGGCAACCACACTACCAGGTGGAATATATTTAACTGTTTATCCTGGAGGATCGTCATGGACAGGCTTGCCAGCCTGTGACCAACTATTTTCTAATGCTCAGAAATATGAACAAAAATATGTTGAAATAGATAAAGAAAACAAATTCCAGTATGTTAGTGATGAGACAGAAGCACATTATCAACAGGCCGAAACGACTCTTAGTGGATCCATGAGCATTAAATTTCTGATCAAGAACCATGACACAGATGAGCAGGAATACCTCAAGATCCCAGAAATAAGGCAATATTATGATGCAGACCTAAAAGAATGGATAGACAATAGCGAGATTTTAAAAAATCCAAACTATTATTACTATTATAACGAGAAACAAAGGCGAATAGAGCGTAAGACAACACCCCCCACAGACACCACACCATACATTCACATAATAGGTGTGGGCACAAGTAAAGACTATAATTTTCCAAAAAACACCCCTGAAATTCCAATGAGAAAAGAAATATATGCGACATTAGTTTTAGATGAGGCTACAAAAAGCTATAAATGGGTAGAATGTCAAGAAACTGCTACACAAGCGTTTAAACTCGTAGTGTCAACTAATTCGACAACAAACATAAATTACTATACAATAACCCCTGTACACATTGCAATGCCATATTTAGCAGGAACATACCAATACAAACTCCTGCCAATAACGCTGAAACAGTATGCAGAAGGAATGGAGATGAACATACACAAGATAATAGAACTTCTTCCTGAACTTGACCCCACTGAATACTATCGAAGAGAATTACTCAATCTCAACCGTAATTATACAAATACTCTACTATACCCCACCCTACTCACTAAAACATACATCAATAACACTTTAACATCATACAAAAAATATATTGAAAGCATATTACAATTATACCAATTTAGGATTATAACGGAATTAGAAGCGATAATGAGAAAAAGCACAGCGATCACCGACTGGACTTCTCAAACATCCATCCAAAAGATAAGCACAGCAAACAAAACATTTAGTACGAAAGATGCTTCTGGAGAACACCTATATATCCAAAAAAGAATAAAAACAGGAACAGCATTTATCACTGATCCTGATGGTAATCAACATGAAGAAGACAAATATGAAGCAGAACCGGTACAAAGAGGGTACCTAGTAAAAAGGCCAACAGATCAAACATGGAAAATAATCGCAGATGGCAGTTTGCGCGACAAAATAAAAGCCTCTGATTTTAAACAAGCGACCGGAAATATGATCTGCACCATAGAAAATGGGATAGTGGCCACTGAAGATGTGTTTCAACTACACCAATCAGACAAATATAAAATGAAGATGGGAGTAATTTATGATGCTATCACAAAAATGCCACTGTCCGGAAGATGTCTTATATTACCAAGACAAGGTACTGAATTTAAGATAGTTGAATATGATGATCCATTGCTCAAGGCTGTAGAGGAGAGATATACTATAGCTGATGGTCTTATTTATATAAATAATGGCCCTACTCATACGCCCACAGGAGTAAACTTCTTTGAATTCATAAAGCAAAGAATAGCAAATAGAATGTCAAAGTATAAACAATCAGAAAACATGGCACAGAATATGACCGGAAATAGTTCCCTAGTAGACGAAGTTATAGCTGATCTAAAAAAATTAATAAACTTGGAAGGGACCACGATTCTAGAAACGCTATTAGCAGAATTGAAGGTATTTGATGTAATATTCAACGAATCAATAAGAAGCGAAGAAGCACAACAGAAAATAAAAGCACAGACGGAAAACTACATCCTACAGAATCTTCTAGGCACACTCCCTAATATAAACCATTTTCCTAAATCAAAAGAAGAGATGCAGAAAGGACTCAGAGAAATTGACGAAATCGACAAAAAAATAGCCACACAAAAGGATCAATCTTCTAAGGCGAAGAAGGACTGTAACACCTACATACAAGAAATACAAGATCAGGTTAACCGAGAATACAAAGACATAATAAAACAAAATCGGTCACTAATTAAGCAATACAATGAGACTAAGCAGAGATTGAATAATCTAATAGAGGACATCAGATTAACTATAGTAGAAAATATAAGGTCAGCTAGATCCGAATATACCAACGATACAGGTTTATCAAAATACAAAGAGCAGGAAAAATATAAGGAATGGGAAGATGCCTTATCCTTATCCGAAAAGCAAGCGCTTAATGAACTGGCGACAAAAGATGGAAAGACGATACAAATAGAACTTGACAGAATGAGAAAAGAAGTGATATCCCCGGAAGGGCTAATAGAGATTATTGCATCTTTACAAAATCAAATTGACAACAACAATTCTCCAATAGATAAACAAAACACTGGAACAGATGAATGGCAAAATATTGTGGGTTATGTAAACAAAAAGTTAGAAAGCAAATACAGCACACAACTACAACAAGCACGAGATGATATAATATGTTATATAAACGCATTAAAGTTAAACCAACCTATAGCAGACTTGAAAAGAATGTGCGAATCTTCTAAAAAAAGAAATGACAAGCAAAATTTGCTGGAAAGAGTTAAAACACAAATGCCAAATTATGAAATTGCTTACAGATGTAGCACAACTGATGCCGATGCGCTGGCATATACGATCAATACTGCACTAAATAACAACACTTTATCACAAGCAATAAATCTAAGAGAAAATCTTGAGCAACAGGATTTGGGTAAGAAGATAATTCTGCATCAGTGGGCTCAAACAGGTATGGAAGACTACTTTTTACTAAATCAAGAGGACAAACAAAATGAACTAAACCCAGTACTTCAAGAAACGCTCATAAAAATTGATAAATTAAATGTTTTAAATCTGATACTAACGGATGAATTAATTGATGCTATGAAGGAAGTGTGGAATGGAACATTAGAAAAGATAAAACGAATTTTATTAGGAGAATCCCTAGCTGATGTTGAACAATAGGAGAATTGATATGAAAAAAATGTTTACAACTATAATTTGTTTTATATTATTTGAACACTGGAACATCGGTTGTGCGGCCTCTCCAACATCTGAAATTGAAAAAATGTATGAGCTAGCACTAACAACAAGCTTTAATGCACACATAGGAAAACAGATGAACACTTACGGTGAAACTAGAATCACAGAACAAGATCTAAAGGATAATCTTTTTTTAAATACACTATATGGAACATTATTGGAATCTCTAAAAGATAGGTTGTTAGGGAAAAGAGCTTTTGCAGGATTAATAAACGACGATTGTGATTCTCCTGTTTTGTACAGGTTGCTAGACAAATTGAATTTCGATGTAGAGCATTGTAATTTGAAAAGCCAACAAACATGGGATGAAATTGTATTTTCATATTATATATTAATAAAGACAATAGAAGTGAACAACACTAGTATTACAAAAAACCGAGGAACCCAAAGAAAACAACAATTGTTGACACCATACATAATAATGCAGCAAATTAATGATATTAAAGACTTAAACCAACAGGTTAAAGAATTAAAAAAATTACAACCTGACACGAGCGCAACCTCTATAAATTATAAATATGATCCGGATGAGAATGAATACAATCAAATTTATACTAAATATCGAAACGAGTATTACAGACTAAACAGCCAAGGTATTCTTGAATTAAAAAATAAGATAAAACCCACAATAATAGAAAATATGAATAAATCTACAATACCACAAGAAAAAAATGAGGAATCAATAGGTAATGAAATAAAAGGATTTCTAAACATAACCCCCCTCAATCTGAATATGTTTGAACCCCTGGAAGGTATTTGGACGAAAATACAAGAAGCGAACACGGAAATGTACAAAATTCTCCAGACTATAAACAATCAGAAATTAGACTTCGACAACAAAATAGAATATCTGAGTAATGGAGATGAACGCCTCATACAAGACGGAAGCATAGAATCGATTAAGGGACAAACAATACCAGAAACCGCAAAGAAAAATCAGCGAACTCTACAATTATGGTGGAACAACGGCATGACCCAGTATTGTAGAAAACATGACTGGGCGGGTTTTTCATCTGGCACAAATCCTGAACAAGCAAGATTTCCCCCGGAGCAAGTTATAACCCAAGGGGAAAAAGAAATAGATAAAAAGATTTTAAGATTAATAGAAAGCGAACGTAAGCGACTAAAAATAGACGAGATAACGCAGCAAATCACGAACAAGATTTGGAGATTTTATGAAGATGGTCGCATGATTCGATATGGACACGCAATATGTGCAAACGCTGACGAGATTATAGAAACTTTGGAAATTATAGAAAGTGAGCTAAGTGAGCTGCACAAACAAAGTGCCAGGACTGAAATTAAGACCACTATCATAGATACGCTAATGAACCAACTATTCTCTAAATATTACACCGAATATAAAAAATATATAGATAAAGCTTATATAAGATTAGATAATATAAGAAAAAAATTCGGTTTAGACGAATATCTAGAGAGGTTTATTGTTGGAGCTGATAAATATGCAAATGAAGTAAAAAGAGTAACGAGTATAGGATATCCTGTAGATGTGATCGGTATAACAACACCAATACCATATATTGATACAATGGAATTTGGTTCAAAAGAACCAGGCTCAGGAACAATAAACTATAATACATACAAAATCAGTCCACAACCTCCAAAAGATACCTTACAACAAAAAGTGAACATAAAGAGCAATATTAAATTCTACAATATAAGTGATGAGGAAGAAAAAGACACAGAACAGAAATTTCAAAATAAGATCAGTGATGTCTATAAAGAATTTCGAACAAATGAGCTAAATACCTATACAAAGGCGAGGCCACCATATCTAACATATAAAGCAAGAGAAAGTTTAGAAAAAATCAGCGAAGATGAAGATGCTCCTATAACTAAAGAAGTTAAGAATGATCAGACTTTTTTACCACCCAAAGAAGCAGAAAACGAAGAACATACCCCTGGAGATTCAACAGATATCTATTTAGATGATGTAGATTAATTGAGATAATTTTAACTTATACACAACAAAACCTAGTAGACTAAAAGCTACGATTGCTGGCGGAGCGGAGGTTCCAAAATCGCCGTCATTACTCCACTCTGGGGTTTGAGTGAGGCAGAAAAACAAGTATTTTATACTGGTTTGCTTTAAATGGGGTATAAACACAAGCTAATTGCAATATTTTGTGTTTTAAAATGATATACACATATTCATTATTTTTGTCTCGCTTTTTCTGATTTTAAACTACTGTCAAAAAGCGAAGTATGAATATGTAAATCAGATTGGATTATCTCGCTTAAATTTATATAGACGCAAAAATGTTTTTTTGATTTCAAAAATGTATACAAACTTGCAATTTTTTACAGAAATTAACTATTTTTTAATATTTGTTTGATATCATGACTAATAGTTGACGTGGTAGTTTTTTTGATATACAATGAAGAGATTTTTGTTAAGTTATTCATGAGGTACTTTATGTTTGGAAAAGTTAGTAGGGTTTTATTGGGGATGGGGTTGATCGGAGGAATTATGGGAGGAGATTGCAGTACAGTTACGGAGTTTTCTTCTCAAAATGCAAAGATGCTAATAAAGAGCTTTACCGACTCTCTTGAATTCAAAAAGCCTACTAGAGTGTTTATTACGCTACTCGGTTCTTTGCCCCATATTGTTCCGGGCCTTGATACATTATCCGAGAATTCGGGTTTGCCAGCCGATAAACAATTTTTTATGGCGTTATTTCAAATATTTTCAGATCCAAAACGTAAGGTGAACAATGCTGAAGCGGACGCCATTTTGGAGTCTGCTGAAAAAGGGTGCCAAGATGCTCGGGAAATGGTAAGCGTCGTTTTAGGTAGAAGATCGCCTTCTGAAATTTCAGATAAACAGAAAACTTTAATGGAGCAAATGCAAGAAATAATCGATGAATCGTCTTCAGAAGAAGATTCTTCAGGTGTAGATTCGGAAGCGAAAAATGTGCGTAGCGGTGGCAATAGAACAAAACTCGGTGAATACGTGGGCGATGAAGATACCGATTCTGAGGACTCTGAAGAAGATTACACGTATGAACAGTTGCAAGAGCATATGTTCTTGGGAATTAACTCCTATCTAAGAGATATTTCAGATTCTGATGCTAAGATCATTATAGTAGGCACTTTGAAACGCATGCTTTCCCAATCCGATCGCACAAAAGAGGAATTATCCAGTGAGATATTTCCTCTCGGCGAATACGCCGATAGTAAGCCTTTATATGATGAATTGCAGAGGATGATTGCGGAGAAAAAGTGAAAGTTTTTACGTCAATTGCATTTAATACCTGGAACAACACATCTAAGCTTTTTTGCGTGGCATCTGTATTCATCATATGGCTACAATGCGCATGTGCTTCCATTGCAGTCGAACGTGAGTTCTTGAACCAGATTGAATATTTAGCGAGGATAGATCCCTTACCTCCACCGCGTCCTCTTCCTGCTGAATTTGGGATGGAAGAAGGTACCGTTATAACGTCGACAATTCGAGGAAGAAACTTGATGCTAGTTCAAGATGATTCAGGAATATCTATTATTGTGACAGGGAGTGGTCCCAGATACAGCTCGCGAGACAAAGGTATTTTGAAGGGCATATTTAAGGTAAACGCGGTATTAGACTCGGTTGATATTATATTATCTTTGTTGCCAAGTGAATATTTTTCTAATTCTTTGTTGCTAAGTGGACATTTTCCTAATCCATCGGATGGTACAAGAGATGTTATTTTTCTTTTTGACAAAGTAAGACAAATGAACGACCTGAACTTAGGAAATAAGGGAAAACAGAATGTATCAAAAGTAAATATTGCTTTGATTAAAAAACTAAAGGACGATGTTATAAGCCTAGCTTGCCATAAAAACTTTGAGAAAGTTGAATATCTTTTGAATATTATTAATAAGGACGATGAAGAAAAAACACTAAATAGAGCAGGGAATAAGTTAGGAATTGCTTGTAAAAATGCGCTAACAGAACTAGAACCTATAACAAAAATTGCAATTACGGCAATCATGAGAGGCCTTCAATTGCTAGCTACTGAACAAGTTCCGTACGATGACACAACCTTAATGAGAAATTTAAATGATGCCATAAAGAGCTTAGAACACAGAATAGAGAATGAGGAAGGTGGAATTTGTGGAATTGTAAAAGAATTCGTGTCACAAAGTATACAATCTGTAGCAAAAGATATTGGTGATATACATTTATGTACTGCTGAACAACACTATGCTCTGGCGCATTTTTTACACAGTGAACAATTGGCCTATGCTTGGCTAATCCATAAAGCTCGAAGACCTAAAAATTATATGTATACACAAAGGGGAATGTGTGAAACATGTAACCCTTTCATAATTCGAGTATTTAGGAATTGTCCTGTAAATTTTTATATATTATCAACTTATCCTGCTCAACGACCTGGGCGAGATTTGGATATAGAAATAGATGGAACTTGGCGACCTGATCTTTCAAGTAGCGTTACTCTAGAACAAAAAATTAAGCCTATCGTGTTGACTGCACGAGTAAAATATCCCCCGATTATTCGCATAAGAAATTTTTCGCAAGCGCCTAAAGCGGTTACTGGACAATTGGCGACTGATCCAGGTTTGCAGTGTGGTATAGATGCAGAAAAATCATATCTTAGATCCTTGGAGAAAGACGGTCACATGGGAATGGGAAAAAGTGCAATTGCTTCTTCTTCAAGTTGTACTGTGCCTTCACAAGATCTATTCTTGCATTGGATAGAAACGCAACAACAGGTATTGCCACTCTCTCGTAGTGCGGGTATCTCTGAGCCTGATAATTCAAGTGACAAATTGGGTTTATCAATGCCTTTGCGAGCTGATCAAATTATGACCATACCTCCGAGTACTACGTCAGCCGGAGATTCGTCGTCTAGTCCATCTACTGCTGACCATCAAGCCCCAAAAGAAGTCCCCAGAATTTCATCACTTGCTTCTCCTGCCTTGACTGAATCCGATACGACCTCTAAGCGAAGCGATGCGACGGTAACTTCCTCTAGCACGCAATGTGAAAAAGATAGAACGACGGATTTGGAAGAAGAATCAGATGCTTCAGACAAATCTCTAGAAGGCCAACAAAATTCGTTGGAATTTCATTAGATACCATAGCATATCAACTTCGGCCTTCATTTCAGCTAAGGTATGTTGCTCAACTTCTGCGATTATTTCATCCTTGTGAGCATCGAGATAAGTCTGGATTAACCGAGCCTGAGCCCTTGGATCGCTGGATCTCTTGTCTTGAGGCAATGCTTTTTCAATTTTATTCAGCAACACGTCTTTCTTTTTCTGGCGTTCTGCCCTGTATTCCTTGGCTTTTTCGATGACTCCAGGAGTAATTTCCTTTGATTCTTTTTCGGCCTGTTGCATGGTAGCGCCTTCGGCTAGACGCTGAGTCATGAACTGAGCTCTGACGCTTCGGAACTCATCAATTTGCCCCATTGCTGCTACAAGTTCGCCC
>CAJOOW010000089.1 GCA_905236375.1 uncultured Alphaproteobacteria bacterium
GCCACAAGGACGCCATTGAGGATATCTTTGGCATTTACATCGACTGCGACCGCATGGACGGTTACCGCTACCACATCGGCAATGAGGAGGTGCTGCGTGAAGATAGCGTGCAGAACTGGATGCTGTCCACCCTGACGGTCAACAATCTGGTGAGCGAGAGCATGAGCCTGCAGCATCGCATCGTGTTGGAGAACATCCCTTCTGATGGCGAATACCTCGAAATGGTCATCAAGGCCATGAAGGAAAGCCGGAAGGTCACCATCCGCTATCGTCGTTATCAGTCGGCAGAGGCCAAGACCTTCACCATCTCGCCTTACTGCATCAAGCTGTTCCGCCAGCGCTGGTACCTGCTGAGCAGGTTCGATAATGGAGGTTTTGCAATCTTCTCATTCGACAGGATGGAGGAAATCGCCCCCACAGACGAGACTTTCAAGATGGACAAGAAATTCGACGCCAATGACTTCTTCAGCGAATGCTATGGAGTTGTGATTGGTGACGGCACTCTGCCCGAACGTCTTGTGCTGCGTGCATACGGAAAAGAAGTGTACTACTTGCGCGACTTGCCTCTGCATCATACCCAAAAAGAACTGAAGTTCCATTCTGCTGCATCAGAAGAGGATTATGCTGACTTTGAACTTTTCATGCGTCCCACAGCAGATTTCAAGGGTCAGCTCATGTCGAGAGGCGCTTGGCTGAAAGTACTGGAACCTGCTTGGCTGGCAGAAGAAATATGCCAATGGCATGAGGATGCGATAAAAAAATATGAGGAAAAGTGAAAAAAGTTTGAACATGTACCGTAATATGGGACAACATCGCCCTAACTTTGCAGCCGAATAATAACAATTAAAACCAGATATTTATGAAAGAATTCACAAACCTTTATCAGTTATCAAAGACTTTAAGATTTGAACTGAAGCCTGAGGGTAAAACAAAGGAGACCTTTAAACAATGGCTTGAGGAATTAAAAAACTCTGAACTTGTTGTTGAAAATGATGGGAATTTGTTTGCAAAAGACAAAAATATCAAGGATGCCTATTTGGTGATTAAGCCGATAATGGACAGACTGCATGAGCAGTTAATAGAAATGTCTTTGCTTTCCAAAGAAGCAAAGCAGATTGATTTTTCGGAATATTTTGAGGCTTATAAAAAGAAGAATGTAAAGGCAAAAATGGAAAATGGCCTGCGGAAAGCATTTGCAATCCCATTTCAATATGCAGGTCAATGCTTTATTGAAGAGATTTCAAAAGCTCAGAAGGACGGGAAAGAAATCAAAACCCAAAAAGATAAGCAATACGAATGTCTTACCGATGCAAAAATGTATAATTATTTGTCAGCGAATGTAAAGGTTTTGGCTGAACAAAACAATTTTGATGAACAAACACTTGCTAAACATATTGAACAATTCAAAGATTTTTGGGGGTATTTGGATGGATATAACCAGAACCGAGAAAATTATTATAAGGTTGACAAAGAGGCTTCAACGGCTGTTGCCACTCGTATTGTTCACGAAAACTTACCCACATTCTGTAGCAATGCTTTGCGTTTTGAAAAGCGCAAGGAAGAATATCTCTATATTTATCGGTATTTGAAAGATTATAGTCGCGAAACAAAGATTAAAAACTCGAAAGGTGAAGAGATTGATGTAGAAGCAATTTCCGATGATGTTTTTCAAATAAAGCACTTTAATGAATGCCTCGCTCAGACACAAATTGAAGAGTACAACCGCATTATTGGCAATTACAATATGCTGATTAATCTATACAATCAGTCGCGACGTGGTGAAAAAGATTTCAAGAAAATAGACGAGTTTGAAAAATTAAAAAAGCAAATTGGTTGCGGCAAAAAGAAATCAATGTTTGAGACATTGCAGGGGGATAGCGATATGAAAAAACTTCTGCTAAAAGCAAGTGAAGCAGGAAAACAGATGTTTAAGGATGTCGCTGATTTCTCAGAAATTAAAACGGTGCCAGATTTTATTGAATTCTTGAGAGAATGCGATAATTGGGATGGCATTTATATGTCGAAAACAGCGATTGACAAAATATCTAGCTTGTATTTTGCCAACTGGCACAGCATCAAGGATAAATTAAAAGAAGCTAAAGCGGATGCCTGTATCACATACGAAAAGAAACGTGAAGAACCTATAAAATTACGTGATGCAGTGGAATTGTCTGGGTTGTTTGCCGTGTTGGATTCTGAGCAATCTGAACATTTTTTCAAAGATTCGTTATTCAAAGATGATGATACCAACGACTATCGTGGTGTTTTGAATAAAACTCTTACGCCAAGCAAGAACCTCATCCAATTGCTGTGTTTTGATATTGAGAGAAATACGAATGCATTTCTATCTGAATCTAATAACATTGTTAAATTAGAAAAGTATAAGGACGAAAACGATCAGGCTGGTGAAGAAGACCAAACGATTAGGAAAATAAAAGAATGGTTTGATGCTGCCACGGATGCTATGCGTATTGTACGCTATTTTGCTGTTCGCAAAAGTAAGATGAAAGGCAATATACCCAATGTGACGATAGAGCAA
>CAJOOW010000090.1 GCA_905236375.1 uncultured Alphaproteobacteria bacterium
CATTAAAGCTTTTATCTTACTCGCTGATAGCTGCATACTTGCACGGGCTTGCATTGCTCTTAAAAACGTTTTTGGATATCGATATAAACATTATTATTCTCGCAATTTCGGGGATTGCCATTGTTATATTGATTTTTTCCAATAATCTTATTACGAGCATTAATAAATCCTTGTTTATTCTCTTGATCTCTGCTTTTGTTTTTGCAACGTTAGAGCTATTGTTTAAATCTGAAATATCGGAATTGACAATTCCGGCAATGCAAAATCTTAACATTAAATCACTGGCAATAGCTATTCCTATAATTTTCACATCATTTGGATTTCAAGGATCCATACATTCTCTAACAAAGTTCGTGAATAATGATGAGAAAATGATAAAAAGAGCTTGTCTCTTTGGGAGCATTATTCCAGCTTTTGTTTATATCATATGGCTCGGAAGTGCTATTTTAATCATTAGCAACAATGATTCATTGTTCTTTCAAAAAATGATTAACGGAGATGCTAATGTTGGAGAGCTCATATCATGCCTTGCTAAGATTTCAAACTTAACTCATTTGAGACTAGTGTTTTGGTTAATTTCGCTTCTTGCTTTGCTTACTTCAATTATAGGAGTCGGAATTGCTGTTTTCGATGAATGGAATTTGATTATGTCTAGGAAAAGTTCAGCATTCCTTACAATAATTCCCTCGTCTTTAATCGCAATAATTATTCCAAATGCTTTTATCAAAGTTCTCAGTATCTCTGGAGCTTTATTAGCAATTTTAGGAATTTTCCTTCCCACTTTCCTGTATTTCAAGATGATTAAGCAGAATCCAGATATTAGCATTTCAAAAGCAAAAAGTGTTGCGCTTATCATGTTGATATTAGTTGGCTGCGCTGTCGTTGCATCAGTATTCTCCGCGATTTGAAAAACAGTTTATTTCGCCTTCAGCTTCTTTCCGATTGCTTTATAAATGATCAGAGTACAGAGAGAAATTGAGGCGAGCCCCGAACTGACAATAAATGAATGCCTTGGAGAATAGATATCAGAAATATGCCCCATCAATAAGCCTCCTGAAAAAAAGGACAAAGCACAGACAAGATTGAAAATTCCAATTCCTGTTCCTTTTAAATCTGCCGGAACAAGATCAATAATTTTAGCCGGAAAAATGCTTTGAGTTATTCCGATATACATTCCAAGACAAAGTAATGCGACGACCATCATAATTAAGTTATGTCCGCCATAAATGAAGAGCAAATCAGATATCAAAAAGATTATTATGCCAGCAATGAAAATGTCGCTTCTGCTTTTTATTCCGTCTGAAATTATCCCGGCAGGGAAAGAGACAAAGCTATTGCCTAATTGATATAAGACCATAACAAAAGCTCCCATATAATCCGGAAGGCCAAGAGCTGATGTGACATAAAGAATTACGAGAGATTCCGAAACTTTTGATATTGTATATGTGCAAGCAACTCCTATCAGAAGCCAAAATTCTGTCCCGAGATTTCTGATATCCTTCCAAGTTATTTTTCTGTGCTTCGATTTCTTAAGAGTGCGCCTGGATATTGCTGTTTGTTTATCTTTTACAAAGAATATGATTATGCAAACTGAAAGAAAGGCAGGAATAGTAGCCATCCAGAAAACAAACTGAAAATCGCCACTAGATTGTCTCAAAAGAATAGCTGCAATAATTGCCCCAACTACTGCTCCAAAAGCAGCAAAAGACTGTCTCATTCCAAAACAAGTCGCTTTTCGATCGGATGGAGCCCAATCTCCAACAATCGCATCCCTAGGAGTCGATTGGAGTCCATTTCCAACTCTTTCTAGTATTTTTGCTTGAAATAGTGGCCAATAAGTCGTTGCCACTGCTTCTAGCGGTTTTGCTACAAATAGGAAGATAGCGCCTATGAGAAAAATCAGTTTCCTATTCATCAGAAAATCACTCATGACTCCTGAGAATATTTTCATAACAAACGAACAAGCCTCAACAGCTCCATCTAAAAATCCAATTTTTGAAAAACTAACATGTAGTCTATTGTGTAGATAAAGCCCGAAGAGACTAAAGATCATTAATGTTGATGCATTGATGAGAAACGACACAAGTCCCACGACTTTAACAGTGTTTGGTATCTTTGAAAATACTTTCATCATCAAACATCCCAATTCCGATTCAAGGTCTAATATCAAAACCCAGTTAATTCTTAAATTTTTACATCCCATGGCAAAAAAATCAAGAGATATTTAGATAAAGTTCTTATCTGTTTTTGCCAATGACTTGATTAAAGATTTTGCGCTGGAACTTTAATACAACATGAAATACAATTTTTTCAATCAGGAATCAAAAAGTGACATTAAATTGAAATTTCATTTTGTTTTGTTTGTCGTTGAAATAGCTCTGTTTCAGAATGCTTTTGGCACAGAAAGTTATCCATTGGTCAAGATAACACAAGAAGAGACTCGAATAGTTAGAGATACTCAAGACATTGGCACAATGACTGATGGAGACTATAGGCAATTCTGCCAAAAGTTCAGAGAGTTCGTAATTGCTTTCGTGGAGAACTATGATGCAGTATCCAGATATAAAGCCCGATCAGAAAGAACAAATAAGCAATTAACAGACCTAATTGTTGCTTTAAGAATTAGGAATAAAATAGTTGAGGATGATTGTATAAGACTTTTTGATTATTTGTATAGGGTCATATCAGCCAATCATGCTATGTTCGTATGTAATGTACAATTGCAAAATACGAGTATACACTGGCATTTTATAGCTGTTACTTTAGCAAGTAAGAATAAAAAACTTAAAGAAGAAAATGTGCAACAAAAAGAAGTAAATGCAAGACTTTGCGAAAGTGTAAGAAATCTTGAAATGGTAATTCACGAATTACACATAGATGGAAAAAACATGAATGATAGCAATACGAAACTAGATAAAGAAGTCAGACAATTGAGGATCACAAATGAACAATTGGGAAAAAGGAGGGCGGACTTAGAAGAAGAAAATAAGGCTTTGAAGAGCGAGATTGCAAAACAACAAGTAATAATTGCGGATAAGAATGTGCACAGAGCACAACTAAACGGGCAGAATGCGTCACTAAGAAGAGCCCTTAATTGTTCCCGAATGAATTTTATTAGCCTTTTAAAAGAACAAACTGAATCTGAAAAAGAAAACTCAAGATTAAAAAGAGAAAATGCCAGATTACAAGCTCTTGTTAACTCTTTAGCAAAAGAACAAGTTCAGTCAGAAACTGGGCAAACTCCAGACAATAGCAAGACAGTATCAGGAATTCCTGTTTTAAAGCCAGTGGTCTCTAAACGCCCAAGATCTAACTCATTGTAATATTTAGAGTAAAAACGATAGAGATGCAAGGATTGTAAATAATGTTTGCAAGATTCCAAAAATATTGATGAATTTTGGAGAACCAATCTTTTTGATCGATAGAATAATAAGAGGATATGCAAAAAACGATATAAAACCAGTCTTTGGCATGATGCCTTGATAAATGAAGAAAGGGATCATCAGAAATGCCAGATGCGTTTCAAAAAACAGAAGAAAATATGCAAACTTCAGTCCAAATTTAATTGGCACAGTCAAAGTTTTGCCTTTTTCGAACTCATAGTCTCGGATATTGTTAGCCAAGATAACATTAACAGTGAAGATCCCAAATGGAATTGAAAATATCAAATCTTCGAGAGAAAGCCTATAAGACAACGACAGGATGCAGGCACTAAAGATTAATGGGCCATAAACAAGGAAAACGCAAAGTTCGCCAAGTGCTTTATATTTCAAGCCGAATGGCCATTCGCTATAGAAAACAACAATGAAAGCAGCAAATAGTCCAGGGATCAATAAAGTTTTTGGGCCAAAGAACAGCGCAATCAATCCCAAAACTGAGGCAATTAGAAACGTTATAATTCCAAAAATCAAAACATTTTTTTCTGGGAGAATTCCTGAAATAAGGCGATATTTCGTTCCGGGTGAATATTGATCATCGACTCCTTTTTTGCAATCGCGATATTCTGAAATTGTATTAACAGCAAGATTAAAAAACAAAATAGAAAAGGCTACGAAGAGAAATGATTTATAAGCGATTATTTCATAATGATATCTTGAATAAAGAAATGAGCAAGAAATCAACAAGAGTGGCATAAACAGAATCTGAGCTCTTGCGACTTTTGCATATATGGCAATTGTCTTTAAAAATCCTCCGAGCGATATGCAACATTTGTTGAAATAAAATTTAGACACTGTTGAATTGACCATATAAAGTGATACAATTAATTATGTTGGAAGAAAGCTCGATTTGCAAATATGTCTTTTTCAAAAAGAAGAAGGAATCAAGAAGAAGTTGATATCTGGCCGGGATTTGTTGATGCTCTATCAACTGTTCTTTTGGTTTTCATTTTCGTTTTAGTTGGATTCATCGCTTCTCAAGTTTATCTTTCCGGAGTTATTTTTGATAAGAATTCATCTCTTTCTGATGTTTGTAGACTTCTTGATATCGAAAGGGACAAGAATTCGGATCTGACTGACAAAAACGCTGAACTTTCCAAACAGGTTCAAGATCTTCACGAGACTGTCGAAAATCTTCAAAACATGTTTAACAAAGAAGAAACTCTTCGGAAAGAAGAACATCAATCAAAATTATCATTGGAAGAAAAGATTGAAGAATTGTCAAAAAACTTAAAAGATGTTATGGCAGCTTTGGCAGCTGAACACAAAACAACGGAAGAACAAAAAGCGGCTTTGGATTATATCAAAAAAGAAAA
>CAJOOW010000091.1 GCA_905236375.1 uncultured Alphaproteobacteria bacterium
GCTTTTCTTAACTCTTACTGTAAAGTATTCGCCCGCATTATTACCGAATAGCTCAGTTATTTCGTCTGGTGTTAGATCAACTTCTGATGTTCCCCATCCGCTTGTCGCAAAAACGCTGCAAGCCAAGAATATTTTTATAAAGTTTTTCATAAAAACCTCCGTTTTTATTCTAATATAACTTTTAACTATTTATTTACAAAAAGTAAAAAATAGTTTTCCCTTACCTATTAGTATAAAAAAAAAGTAAAGAAATCGTTAATTTTTCCAAAAAAATTTCAAAAAAATTCAAAAATGCTGGAAAAGTAATGGATTGATGAGGAAAAAATTTTTAAAAAAGGATCAGAAATCATAGAGCTTGCCATTGAGGACAAATGAGGTGTACGATGAAAAGAGAGGAATTTTATCGGGGACAAAAAGGATGTTTAGTTGCAATCAAAGATCTATGCGTTTCTGGATATTTTTGATGGCTTTTGCGATTTTTTCAATTTCAATTTCATCACAAATCTTTTTTGGAAAAGAGCCATGCCAACTCTGTTTATTTACAAGGTATATGTTCCTTTTAACAGCAATTGTAGCCCTGAGTAGGATCAAAATCCTCTTGCCGATTGTCGCATTTGCAACGGTTGGATGCGCTTTTTACCATTTAGGAGTTGAAAGTCACTGGTGGTCCGGCCCAAGCGGTTGCGTTTCAGAACTTCCAACGCTAAGCTCAGTTAATGATTTAGATCAAATTCCTGCTGGAAAGGTCTATTGCGACAGAGCAAATTGGATTATTTTAGGAGTTTCATCAACATTATGGAGCTTCTTATTTTCAATGTTTTTATTTTGGATATCAAGCCTATCCTTTGTCGTAAATTATTATATTGAAAAATTAGAAGACGATGATTGATAAAAGAATTGATGCTCCATTTTTGACAAAATTTAATAGAAGATCGCCATTTCTTAAATCTGAGAAGGAACTTTATGCTTCAATAATAGAAGAAATAGGGAATATCTTGTCGTCAAAACTTAAAATAAGCGAAATATCATATGATTCTCCATATTCCTATGGAGTTCGTGATTTGCAATCTATTGAGAACTCGGAAGAATCAATGCTGATATACAAAGAAAATTGCAGAAACGCCATTTTGAGATTTGAGCCAAGAGTGTCAGACGTAATAATAACAGTGCTCCACTTCAACAATTCTTCGCAAACTCTGGAAATGGAACTAACTTGCAATATTAAAGGAACTCAGGAATCATTCTCAACAAAGATGAGCTTCGGCAATTAAGCTATGTCGTCTCCATCATAAGGATTTCCAAAAGAGAGAACTTTCAGCTTATTCTGAATTTTGGTCATTTCGTTGTTTAGCATAATAGCCCTGAAGCTATAGATACCTTTTTTCGCATTTTTATCGAGATCCCGCAATTCGCTCCTTATCCTTGCTTCTTCTCTAAGGAGGTTCTTTATTTCATTCTTTCCAACAGAATAAAAAGACATCGATGAAAATCTCACAAAATAACCTCTGTGGATTAATAATCTCTCATTTAGAAAAAATAGTCAAGAAGATTTGAAATATCCTTTCAATTATTATTTTTATAAGCTTCTTTGCTAAGTTTTAACTCGCGCTTTTGGCTGCCTTAATTGCTTTTAAGTGTGTGTTATATTCTTTCGAAAAAATATGCTTTCTTTTGTTTTTTTCAGCAACAAAATAGAAATAGTCTGTTCTTTCAGGATTCATAGCAGCTTTTATGGCCTCTACTCCTGGACAACATATTGGAGTTGGGGGCAATCCTCCGTTTCTATATGTGTTATATGGAGATTCAAACCATAGATCTTGCCTTGTTAAGTTTCTATCCATTTTTCCATAGCCTTCTGTTAAGGCATAAATAACCGTCGGATCACTTTGTAACCTCATCTTTATTTTCAATCGATTGTGAAATACAGATGAGATTAATTTCATCTCTTCGATATTCCCGCTTTCTTTTTCAATAATGGAAGCTAGTATCATGATATCTTTACAAGATAAATTTGTCTTATTCTCAGATGCAAATCTTATTCGAATCTTTTCCATTTGATTTTTCATCTTTTGTATAATTGATACTTTTGAATCTCCAAATTTATAAAAATATGTATCTGGAGCAAGAGAGGCCTCCTGTAGACTTTCTGAAATTTTACCAAATAGCAGAGGATTATTATTAATGACATCCAGAATCATCTTTACCGTATGGCCCTCTGGAATTGTTAGTTTTCTGATAACTCCTTTTCCTGAAATCATTTTTAAAATCACTGAAATTGCCGTTTCATTTTTCTTAATTTCATATTCGCCAGTAGGGATTTTATTTTCAATAATAGAAATCTTTTCAACAATGAAAAAAGCAGGAGCTGTTCCAAATGATCCATCTTTTTTTGCTATTTCGTGGATATCATCCCCTCGGACATAGAACAAAGAATGAGTTTCACGGTTACTTTCACTGAAAAAAATCGCAAACGAGACGAAAATGATTGAGAAAATAGTAATCAGAAATTTAGCCATACCATTTTTGATAGAAATGGTGGTCACAACAGGGATCGAACCTGTGACCCCTACGATGTCAACGTAGTGCTCTACCGCTGAGCTATATGACCCTTCAGGTATATGGCTATTTTACAGGATGTGATATTGATGTTTCAATAGAAAATTTTAAAATCAATAAAGCTTTAAATTTGGATACGAGATGGATGGAATGTATTCCGCAATTTGCGATTCTTTGGTAGAATGACACTACTTATATAACTGTGGGAGTATGTGTAATATAAATGTCTTCGAAAAAGCAAATATCCGTTGGAAATATTAAAATTGGGGGAGGTGCTGCTATTTCTGTACAAACTATGACCAATACAAAAACGGAAGATATTAACGCAACATTGGATCAAATTCGTCTCGCTGCTGAAATGGGATGTGATTTAATTCGAGTTTCATGTCCTACCCCTGAATCGACGGTTGCAATAAAAAAAATTGTTCAAAATTCCTCCCTGCCGATCATTGCAGATATTCATTTTAATTATAAAAGAGCAATTGAGGCTATTGAAGCTGGCGTCGCTTGTGTTCGAATAAATCCTGGCAATACACCTGATAATGGTATTAAAGAAATAGTAAAAGCAGCTAAAGAAAATAATGTTGCTATTAGAATAGGCATAAATTCAGGCTCTATTGAAAAGAATATCCTAGATAAATATGGAGAACCTTCAATAGAGGCAATAGTTGAGAGCGCAGTTTCAAATTGCCACAAACTTGAAGATTTGGGATTTTTCAGTTTTAAAGTCAGTGTAAAATCATCTGATGTTATAACGACAATAAAGTCATATAGAAAGCTTAGTAAGTTGATTGATTATCCTCTTCATATAGGGATAACTGAATCTGGAACTTTTTTCCCTGGCTCAATAAAATCAGCTATAGGCATTGGTTCATTATTAGCAGATGGAATTGGAGATACGATTAGAGTCTCTTTGTCTGATGATATAAGAGAAGAGGTGAGGGTAGGGCGACAGATCTTAAAGTCATTAGGGGTATTGAAAAATACTATCAATGTTGTTTCATGTCCAACATGTTCTAGAACTTTAATTGATGTTATAGGGATTTCAAAAGCATTAAATGATTATTGTGACTCTGTTAAAAAAGATTTGAAAATTTCAATCCTCGGATGTGTCGTTAATGGAATTGGAGAAGCAAAGAATGCTGATATTGGCATATTTGGATTTAAATCGGGAATTGCAAAACTATATGTAAAAGGAAAAGAAATAGAGGAGTTGAAAGAATCAGATATTTTTGGTATAGTTTCAAAGCTGATTACAGAATTATAAGGCGCAGCCTAGACTATTGATTTTAATATTTGCGCAAAATAATTATTAATCATTTCATACAATACAACTGAAATGGGAAGTGCCATAAGTAAAATCAATGGAATGAAAACACTTTTCTGATTGGCAATTGGTTCATTCTTGACAGGCTTAAAGAAGAATCTAGACCATTTTATAACATAAACAATAGAAACGACCGAATAGAACATTGAAACAATAAGCAGGAAATAAGCATCATGTCGAATAAAAAATTTAAATATATCCAATTTCGCAATAAAGTTTCCAAAAGGAGGAACTCCAATCATAGCGAACATTGATAATAAAATCAGAAATCCGATGAGAGGTGAGGCATTAAAAAGTCCGCTTAAATCGGAAAATTCTTTGACAGGCCTGGAGTTCTTTATGATTAAGATACCTGTGAAAAAACAGAAAATTGCTAATGAATAATAGCTGAGATATGACATAACAACAGAAAGGGACCTGGAATAGGTCAAAGCGACAACCACTGTCAGCATAAATCCTATATGTCCCATCGAAGCCGCAGCTATAAATTTATGTATGTTCCTTTGAAATAAAGGCATTATCGTTCCCAAAACCATTGCAGAAACCGAAATCACTAGTAGTATTAGACGAAATGGGTCATATTCTCCTTTTAGAAAAATTGTCACAACTCTTGCAAAAATAAAAAACATAAAAATTTTCCAGATAGATTCTAAGAATAAAATAACAATGCTTGAGGCTTTTTCATAAACATCAAGCATCCAAGAGTGAAATGGAGGACAGCCGATTTTAAACAGCAAGGCACAAATAATTAGAATACATCCGGTAATTGATGCGAAATCTGATGTCAATTTTATTTTGCTAAATGATAAACTACCGAATTGACTGTATAAAAGACTGCAACCAAAAATAAATACGGCGCTCATAATCGATGATGTTAGAAAAAATCTAACAGCACATTTTCTGTTTTTTGAATCTTGAGTTA
>CAJOOW010000092.1 GCA_905236375.1 uncultured Alphaproteobacteria bacterium
CAATGGGCAATTGGATTAATGCCGAGAATCGGATATCTCTTCACACCTGAATTTGAAGGATATGTCACAGCTGGTGTTAAATTTTCACGCTGGAAGACAACAACAATAAAATCGGCAATAAGTGATATAGCAGCGACTGCGCAAAACAATTATTATGCTGCTGGAGCGACTATGCCGGATGTATACAACAAGTCAGCAAACAAATCGAAAATGAAGGTTCAACCTGTCATCGGTGCTGGTATCAGATATGAATTCATGCCAAGCATGTTCGCAAAATTAGAATACAACTTCGAATTCAAAGCGAAACCAAAGATGAACAAGGCCACAATGCCTGAAATGAGCAAAATCGAAACAAAAGCTCATGTCATCAAATTGGGTCTCGGCTACAGATTCTAATTTCCGAAATATATCGGAAACGACGAGGGTTCAGCAGCGATGTTGAGCCCTTTTTTAATTTATCATCACAAAATCGCTTCAATGAATGGTAGAATAAAAAAGCGAGGGTTGCAAAAATGACGATCAGTGAAGAAAAGAAATATTTTTGAAATACTTTGTTGTGTTATATGGACAACAAATATATCAAATGCAAGCCAAAGACACAGACTAAAGCCTCCACATTCATCGTATTTATCAAAGCCATTAACATCAAGTTATACTGCGATTGAATATGCAGATGCTGAATTCATAATCGGAGAAACAGAAAGGCAAGATGATATATTCGAAGATCCAATGCCTGACCAAATCACGGCTATTTGCAAGCTTAATGTAAGATCAGAATTTCCAGATGTTCTGATAACAGCCGGATACAAAGCGACTCCAGGTGGCCCAATTCTTCAGATGGCAAAGAAGATTTATGATGGTTCTGAGCTAAACAACGGCAATTTGATTTCTGAAATATCGATAGAATTTCTTAATATCCAATCGGATATCATCCTGCATAAAAGTCCCTCAAAAAATTCACTGATTTATACAAAGAAATTTCCAATTCAGCCGATTTCAAAGCGAATTCCGAATTATCCCGATACATCAACCAATCACAGCGGGATCTTTATGACGAAATCAGAGGCTTATCCATTTGCTGGATTATATTTCCCGGGAATTGCGCTATCTGAAATTCAGCCACAGCTTTTTTATCTTGGAACAGGTTTGGAATCAAAGCCTTATATAAAATCCATTTCGGCAAGAGAAGCATTCAGAAACCCAGGAGTTAAAATCTGCAAGGAAGTTTCACGGGAAAGTATTTCAAGTCTGGAAGATGACATTACTGAAAAAAAAGTGAAGATTATTTTGAACGATGTCGAATATTCATCACTTAGTGCCAAAAAAACTACGCTAAATTCCGATGTCTTCACGATTTTGTTCGAAAAAGACAAATCTTAGTTTCTATAGCGAATATGACTTTTGATAGGGCGCGCCTAAAAACTTACACTTCTCCTTGAGAGACATATTCGAAATTTGGAAAGTCAGTTTTAGAGAACATATTTTTGAAATCAAGAATCACTGGATTTCTTCCAGGTTTCTTATTCATAAGTTCATAGATCTTATCAAAATCTAATGTAACAAATTCGGCCCAATTCGTCATGATAACCAAAATATCACTCTGCATTACCGCTTCATAAACAGAATCGACCAAATGAAAATTTTGATCATTATTAATTCTTTCGGGAAGCCTATAAAGTTCTTTTGAATCTGATGTAAAAAGTGGGTCATATGCATAAACTGGAATCTCATTGTCCAAAAGATCATTTATAACTAAGATGCTGGCCGATTCTCTGACATCATTCGTAAGAGGTTTGAAAGCCAATCCTAAAACTGAAACCTTCTTAGAAGTAATTGGTTCTTCATCTTCTATTAACCGAATGATTCTATCCTTTATTCCTTTGATTCTATTCTCATTGCTCTTCAAAACTCCATTTAGAACATCAAGATCCATTCCCATAGAATCAGCCGTATTAATCAAAATCCTAACCGTTCTTGGAAATGATGTTCCTCCTATTCCTGGAGAAACAGTAAGTGCCTTAGGACCAATCCCTTGTTCTAGCGCTAATCCCTTTATAATTGCATTTATATCTGCTCCAGATCTATCACAGAGATCTGCCATCTCATTAATAAAAGCCATTTTCGTTGCAGTAAATGCAATAGTTGCCGAACGAATAAGCTCAGCAGATTCAAAATTCGTATAGATAAATGGAACATTCATATTGATGAGAGATTGATAAATTTTCGATATTAGTTCTTTTGCCTTTTGCGAATCGGATTCTAAGCCTATAATTGCCCTATTCGGAACCATAAAATCTCGAATTGCTGATCCTTCTCTTAAAAATCCCGGATTGGCAACAATATCATAATGTTTTCCTGCAACTAAATCAGGCCTCATAAACCGCAGGTTATTTGCAACAATAGAGCAAGTCCCAACAGGAACGCTGGTTTTTATAAATATTCCGACATATCTGTCTCTTGGAAGAGATAGGGTAATCGTTTTTATTGTCTGGTGAAAAAGCGATAGATCGGAATCAGGGCCATTTAACTTTGTTGTAGCGACAGCTATAAAAATAGCATCAGTTTCAGGGACAACTTTTGACAAGTCATTTGAAAAAGTTATAAGGTTCGATTCAATAGCTTTTTTTAGCCCTTGTTCAACTCCAACTTCATAAACGGAGGATTCTCCTGATTTTAATTTTCTTAATTTTTCTTTGTCGTCTTCAATGACAGATACATCAAAGCCAAATTCGCAAAAGCAAATCGCTGAAATCAACCCAACATATCCGCCACCAACGACCGTTACATGCATTTATATGCCATAATATCCACCACTTATGTTATTATACTCCAAAGGGACTCATCCGTACAAGAAATATAAAATTTTATGCAATTTTCTCTATACATTATTTCAACCCCAATC
>CAJOOW010000093.1 GCA_905236375.1 uncultured Alphaproteobacteria bacterium
AAAAAAAAAAAAAAAAAAGACAATAGCGAAATATCCAAATTTATAAGTTTTTTATTTGTCTCACTGCTTCTGAAAGCCCGATTGCTGCGCTAATTGCGACATTTAGCGACCTCACATTTTTAACCATAGGAATCAAGACTTTTTCATCACAAAGTTCATAAATATCATCGGGAACTCCCGTGCTTTCTTTTCCAAAAATTATGCAATCAGTCGGTTTATATTTTAAATCATAATAAGGCAAAGTTGCTTTTACGTCGAGGAGAACCAGCCTTCCATTATATTGTTTCCTGAACGCTTGAAATGAATCATGAAGATTTATATCCAGCTTATCTAGATAATCCATTCCCGCCCTTTTAAAAGCTTTTGAATCAATCACGAAAGATGCCGGCTCAATGATGTTAAGATTAACTCCAAAGCAAGCGCAAAGTCTCGCAATAGTTCCGGCATTTTGAGCTATTTCAGGTTCAAACAGACAAACTTCCATCTTTTTTATGTTTCAAATATACAGGAACTCCAGTTAACGCTATTAAAGCAACAGCAGAATAACTCAACCAATTTGATTTAAACAATATCAGAGAACAAAAAGCCAAAGCCAGAAATGTTACACAAATTTGATATATCGATCTTATTTTCTTTTGATGCATAAATTTGATATAAGCCAATACCGCTATCGTATAGAGGACAATGTATATGATCACTGACATATCCAGAAATTTCCCAATCTTATCTCCGAAAAGAGGAGATTTTTGAAGGAACAAAATAACAATCGTGCCCATAGCACTTGTAGACAACGCTCGTCCAGGCGCCCCATATTTATTCAGCTTGTTGAAGAATTTAGGAAATATTTTTTCATCAGCTGCTGATTTAGCGATTTGCCCACTAAAAAATACCCACGCATTTAATGACCCATAACACATTATAAATGTTAAAAGTCCTATTGCTTTATCATATGATCCTCCAAAAAGTTCTACCATTATCTTAGCAAACGGCGCTCCGATATTTTCTAAATTTGCAGGAGATATAATTCCAAAAATTGAGACAGTATTTACCAAACTTATTATAGCGACTAGAGAAGTCCCCATTACAATAGCCAGTGGAATTGTCCTTTTTGGATTTTTTATAACGGCAGCTGGTGATGTTCCTCCTTCAAGACCAACAAACCCCCAAAATGAAAGAATTGTTGCCTTTATAATCGTATCAGAAGCTGACATCCCAACTGGAGTCATTTCTTTGAAATTATCCAGATTGATATGCTTAAAAGCCAATATCGGAATAACTATTAACGGCAAAACTTTAAGAGTAGTTAGTACTATTTCAAAAGCTCCTGTTGTTTTAACACCACGCAGATTTATATATGTCAAAGACAAAACCATTGCTATTTCGCAAACCAATTTTTGAACAGTTGTTAAATCTCCAACAAATGACATCAAATAGTTAATTGCTGTTGCGATTAATATCGGATTACAAGCCCATGCTCCACACCAAAATATCCATGTTATGAAAAAACCAACCTTTTCTCCAAAAAACATACGGGCATATACATGAGGGCCTCCAGCCTTTGCTGTTTTTGTGCAGAGAAATGAAAAAACAATAGTAAGAAGTATTGCTCCAAAACCACCTATCATCCATCCAAAAATCCCCAAAGTTCTGAATCTTGCAAGTTCTGATGGCAAAAGAAATATGCTAGCCCCTAGTTGAGCCCCAATAACTATTGAAAGCAGAGACCAAAAACCTATCTTTGAATTTGCTGATAAATCGTGGCTCATGAATCACCTCAAAAAAATGGCTCCTTGGGACGGACTCGAACCGCCGACCCAGTGGTTAACAGCCACTTGCTCTACCGACTGAGCTACCAAGGAATGCCACGTCTAATTTATAACATGTTCACTTGATTCTGGCAAGAATATTTTTAAGATGCATGCAAATCCAAATCACATGAAAGATAAATTCCATAAAATTTTATGGGACTATTTAAAGTTTGACAGCAAGGCAGATATTTTCTTAACCTGAAATTACAAACAATAATTTCAACCTAAAAATTTCAAGAAAGGAAAATATCATGCCTATGATTAATTATAAGGCTTTAAACAGATTAAAGCTAGTAAGTGCTTTATTTTTAACATAAATATCTGCAATGCCGAAGAACTCCTGCATCAAATTCAAAAAAGACAACATCAATTATCCGAACTGACATTGAGTTATTCAAAGGAACAAATTATGAAAAGGGTTATCGATAATTTGGAAGATGCTATAAAATCAAGTAGAATAGCACAGGTTGTTCGTAAACACTATATTCCGTATGGAGTATCATTGTGGAGAGCCATACTCTGAAATTGAAGAATTTGGTTTTAGGCGGGCTGTTTGGGAAAAGTTACAAAGTTTTCTTGCAGATAGAGGATTGTCTCTAACTGAAATGGAGTTCTATAAATCTTTGATGATTAGTATTGATCCGAGTAGCCATTTTAGCTGATGCTCCATTGATATGCCACTTTTCGGATTATCTTTGCTCCAATATGATAAGGATTTTTCTGAATTGCCATCAAAATTTGAAATGATAATAAAAGAATCAATAAAACCGAAAGTTAGAAGAAAAAGCTTAAATTCAAAAACAATAAAAAACTTTTGCGATGTTAACTAAATTTTAACTATTTAGAGTCATAATAGAACAAGAAGTTATATAGGGAAAAAAGTTACCCATTTGTTAATATGAGAGGTGTTTTTATGATGAATAAAAAATTTTTAATGTTGCTTGCTCCGATAGCTTTAGGAGTCAATATGAGTGCTTTTGCAGAAATAGCTAGTAATCAGAGTTCTGTTGAAGCTAATGAAATTAATGCAATGCAACAAAATCAGCAGTCACAAAATAAGGCTGAATCACAAAATCAACCAACGACGAGTAATGGACAAGAGGTGGTGGAAAATTCTCAAAATGCCTCAAATGTTGCAGTTCCCCAAGCTGCTCAGCCTAATGCTCAAACTGATCAAGCAAATCAGCAACTCGTCGCTGAACAGCAGACTCAAACTGCTGCTCCAGCGCAACAAGAAAGCAACGGCACCGAATTGCTTAATGGATTGTTTTCCCAGGCCAATAATTCAACGCAATCTGAACAACCAACTGTTCAAGCAACACCAACAGACGTGACACAACCTGAGCTTCAAGTTGCTCAATCTGAAACTCCGATTTCTACGGGTATGAATCAGCAACAAATTCAGGAAACAGGAAACAATGCACCTGTTGAAAATACAGAAAATACCCAAATTTCTAGCATTCCAGCAGCGCCCGCTATTACTGCTGAACAACAAGCAGCAATAGACAGTATACCCGCACAAAATAATCAGAATATGGCGCCTCAAGGTGTGACAGCTGAGCAATTGCAAGAGGCTTTGAAAAATAGACAAGACAGCATTCCAGCAGCGCCTGCAATTACGGCTGAACAACAAGCAGCAATAAACAATATGTCCACACAAAATACTCAGAATGTGGCGCCTCAAGGTGTGACAGCTGAGCAATTGCAAGAGGCCTTGAAAAATAGACAAGAAAGAATAACGGCCGCAGTCCAGGGGGTTGATGCAAATGTAGCTATGAAAAGCCAAACGGCTATATCCCAAATGCAAAAAGATGAACTGCAAGATGCAAAAATCGAGCAGTTGCAAAAAGATTTGGATCTTGTTAAACAGAGTCTTTCAACAAATACCGAAAAAGCAGCAACTGAACAGAACTCGGCAGCTGAGACGGGTCAACCATTAAATAATGATGCAAATCGGCCAACTAGCACTGAAACAATAGCAAATCCTGCTGATCAATCAAATAATGCTACGACTTCTGCAGAGCCTGTGCAACAAGGATCTGCTGTTCCGACAGATGCACCAACAGAAACTACAGCATCGCAAGAAAATACAGCAGCAAATACATCACTATTGTCATCTACAACGCAAACTCCACAGACACCACAACTTGTTCCTGAGAATATATCGCCAAACGCTCTCCATCAAAGCGCTACTGTGAATGCGTTAACCGCTATGGCCGTTGATAACAAGTTAACTCAAACCCAAAACTTGTCGACGCCAATGGCTTTGGATTTGGCGAGTAACTCTATCGTACGAGAGGCTGAAAACTCAGTTTCGGGACTTAGCATGAAACAAGAAATTGAGCTTCTTAAACAACAGCAAAGAGAACTCGATAAAAAAATCTCTAAAACGGATGAAAACGTTGATACATTAACAGTAATGATTGACAAAATGCCAATTTCTCAAGAAGAACGTCAGAAAAGGCATGAAGCCAGAGCGAATTTAAAGGCTGAAGCTGCAAAGGATTCGTTATGGAACAGACAAGACGCTTCAGAAGAAGGGACGATGTTTGGCAATATGTTCGATGAAGGAGATCAAACATCAACAAAAACAAAACCATCCGAAAAATCAAAATCAGAAGAAGTAAGACCAGCTGAAGAAGCTAAGGCTAATGTGGAAACAACAGCTGAGGCAAATGCTGAAACACCTGCAAAATCAGAAGAGGCAAAGCCAGCTGAAGAAGCTAAAACTGCTGCAGAGACAACAACTGAAACAAAAGCTGAAGAATCTGCGAAGTCGGAAGAAGTAAAACCAGCTGAAGAAGCTAAAACTGCTGCAGAAACAAAAGCTGAAGCAAGTGCTGAAGCACCTGCAAAATCCGAAGAAGCAAAGCCAGCAGAAGAAGCTAAGGCTAATGCAGA
>CAJOOW010000094.1 GCA_905236375.1 uncultured Alphaproteobacteria bacterium
AATCTGGAAGTTTTCAAAAAGGCAATATTGATTTTAGAGTTTCGACCCATCCAACTTTCTTTGGAGAAAATATTGTTATCCGCATTCTAAACAAAGATAAATCTATGATAGAAATAGATAAGATCGGATTTTCTGAAGAGCAAATAGAATATTTAAAAAAGATTTGTTCATTTTTAAATGGAATAATTATCTTTTGCGGGCCTACGGGTTCTGGAAAGACAACTTCCATTTATGCTCTCATCGAAACTATGGATAAAAAGGGCCGGAATATAATGACTTTAGAGGATCCAATAGAATATAAAATTTCTAATGTAAAACAAACCGAGATTATTCCAGGAGTTATTAGTTTTTCGGATGGTATTAGGTCAATTTTAAGGCAAGATCCAGATGTTATATTAATTGGGGAAATTAGAGACAAAGAGACAGCACAAATGGCAATCAGAGCTTCGATGACTGGACATTTGGTTTTCACGACGGTTCATGCCAATGATAGTTTCGGAGCAATTTCAAGATTACTCGAATTTGAGATTCCTAGCTCTTTGATCGCTGATAACATGATCGCTGTCATTTCTCAAAGATTGGTTCGTAAAAAATCCGGCTTTGGGCGAACTATCGTTTCGGAAATTTTGAAAATTTCATCAAAACTGAAGGAGCTTATTTATAAAGGCGCAAACAAAACAGAACTCGAAAAACAGGCCCTTAGTGAGAATTTCAAAAGCATTAAAGAAAATTGCAAAAGAAAAGTCGCAGATGATATTATCGACGAAAAAGATTCGTTAAACATAATGATTTCGTGATTGTTTAAATTAATATATATCAGAAGAGTATATATGCTAGCAATATCGGAATGAAAACAAGCCAAGATATCTTAATCATTTTATCTTGTGTATATCTAGGCAAAATTGCTCTTATGAGAATTATAAAGCAGATCACCAGTATTGTTTTTAATGGGAGTTCAATTAGAGGGGACAAGAAATATCCGTCATATCCCCCAAGAAATATCGTCGTCATCAACGCTGAAATAAACAGCAAGTTTAGATAATCTGACAGGTATATCAAAGCAAATAAAATTCCGCCGTATTCGACATATGCTCCGCTGACTATTTCGGATTCAGCTTCTGTAAAATCAAATGGGGTTCTGTTTCCAGTTATTAGCAGAACAATAAAAAATATTACAGCAAGAGGAATACACTTTACAAGGAACATTAAATCTTTGTCCATTTTAATGAAATCACTAAGATTCATGCTATTTGATAGAGACATCATAACAATCATTGCTAAAATAAAAGTTATATGACCTCCAAGATTTTGTATGTATGATCGGTTTCCGCCAATAATTCCATATTTCGATTTTGATGTTGTCCCGATTAACACTTCTGAGAAGACCATTATGCAATGGCAAATTATTATAAGCAGTATCTCGTTCTTGGGATTAAAAACATCGTTAGATATAGGAATTAAAGTTAGCTGACAAAGAGAAATCGTAAAAAGTAACATAACTCCAAATATGGCCTTTTTAGAATGGCCAGCGTATGGATTTCTTTTAAATAGCAATTTGAATGCATCTGCTATTGGCTGTAATATTCCTCCAAAACCGCAATTATTAGGTCCAATACGCATCTGGATTCTTCCAATTAACTTTCTTTCAATCAATGACATGTATGCTGCTATAACAACGCAACAAAGAAAATGAATCAAAAGTCTCAGAGCAAAAATCATCTATGGCTTGCCTCAATTGTTGGTGACCAAGCCGGATATGCCGCATCTTTTTGTGTCTTGATAATTCTTGTGTGATATCCAGTTATGTCAGAAACGGCTATGTTAATCCCAGCCCCAGGCCCTGCTTCCATTGAATATGTTAAATATCTTCCATTAGAAGACCAACAAGGAGCTTCGACAAGATATCCGCTGGTTATTAGCCTTTCCCCTTTTCCATTTGGTTTTATGACACCAATAAAGAACTTTCCTCCTGTTTGTTTTGAAAACGCAATTAAATCTCCTCTTGGAGACCAAATCGGTTGAGAATATTTGCCTTCTCCAGTGCTGATTCGTTGTTGATTAGATCCATCAGAATTCATAACATAAATAGCTTCTCGTCCTTGTCTATTCGATGTAAATACAATTTTGCTACCATCATCTGAAAAGCAAGGAGACGTATCAATGCAGCTGTGTTCGGTTAGTTGTGTCAATTTGTTTTCTGCAAAATTATATTTATATATTGCGGATTTGCCGTCTATGATAATGGCTAACACCGTTTCTTTTCCATCTGGAGAAAATCTTGGGGCATAAGTCATTTGAACAGGATTGCCGTGATTCCTCTTTATCAAAGTTTTCATCATTCTTTCATCCAACATTAATCTTTTTCTGCCACCATCAGCGTTCATTGTATAAACATGTGCTGATTTTCCTAGAACATCTTTTGCTTTATCGCGATATGATATATATGCGAGTCTCTGTGCGTCTCCAGAATATCTTGGCGTCAAAACAAGTTCTTTTCCATCTGTCAATTCTTGCCGATTAAATCCATCTTGATCAATCTTAACTAATCTGGTTTTTCTTTTCGCTGAATTTTTGTTATCCGAAGTTTCGACATAGATAATACTCGTTGTAAAATACCCTTTTTCGCTAGTGATTCTTTCATAAATATAATCAGCAATGGTGTGTGCTATTTTTCTTAGTTTTGATTTTGTGCCTGAAACGCTCAAGGATAACATCTTATCGCCAGTTACGACGTCAAGTAGAATAAAATCAACAGTGAAATTGCCTGTTATTTTTCCATAAACCAAAAATCTCGTGTTTAAAATATTCCAGTTTTTGATGTTTGCTCCTTGTTTGCAAAGGGTTTGTTTTGATTCGATAAAGCTATTTGGATCAATAGGAATAAAAAGCCCTGATAATTGCAAATCTGTTTTTATTATTTCGCATATCTCGGTTCCTGTTTCTGAGTCATTTCCATTTTCGTCATAAAAATCAACGATGGCTATTGGATCTGGCGTTACCTGTCCCTTGTTAATTTCAATTTTCAAAGCAAAACTTGAAAATAAACACGCTATTAAAACAATCGTAAATATTTTTCTTACCATTTTTCGGATTCTTCCCTGTCACTTTTGATTAAGATTTTATCCCAAATTTGTAATTATTGCTAGATAGAATGCTTTTAAATGAAGAGACAACCATTTATGAAGTTGAAAAACTTAAATTAATTATTGGTTTTCCAGCAGTATTGTCTTTTATAACGAAAAAATTTTTTATTTTTCCAACAGATATTTCTTGACCATGTGATAAGTTCATGAGATGATATTAGTATACAAGTTTTTGAAAGGCAATGATATGAACTATTACTATAGCTTATCGCATGGTTTTGGCGTCATATCTGGAGCTGAATAAAAACTAATAAATCCCCCAGAAATTGACGTTAATTTAGGTTTTTTGTTCAATTTTTTAAGGGTGATTATATGAAAAAACAATTAGAAGCTATTTCTCTTATTGCAGGAACTGCTATTGGTTCTGGGATGTTATCTTTGCCTCTAGTTCTTGCAGAATACGGTTTGAAATTCTGCTGTCTTTTGATGATTGCATTCATTTGGGTTGCTTACTTTTCTTCAATAATTAGAGCAGAGCTTAATATTCATTCTCGGGCAGACTTTTCTTTAAGAGATGTTGGGAATTTCTTCAGCGGACCAATTGCCTCCAAAA
>CAJOOW010000095.1 GCA_905236375.1 uncultured Alphaproteobacteria bacterium
AAAAAACAGATTTCATATATCTTAAAAGCAAGCACAAAATATCATTTGACACTTTCCTCTTTTAGGACTAGACTAGCACTCGAAAGGAGAGACTGCTAATATGAGTAAAATGAATTTTAAACCTTTATATGATAGAGTTTTAGTTGAGCGCTTGGAGTCTGAATCGAAAACTTCAGGCGGAATTATTATCCCAGATACTGCTAAAGAAAAACCGATGGAAGGATTGGTTGTCGCTGTTGGAAATGGAACGCGATCTGAAAAAGGAGATATTGTTCCCCTTCAAGTTAAGCCTGGCAACAAAGTCCTTTTTGGCAAATGGTCTGGAAATGAGATAAAACTCGATGGCAAAGACTACTTGGTCATGAAAGAGTCAGATATTATGGGAATTTTCGAATAAAGGAGAATCGATATGTCAGCAAAAGAATTGAAATTTAGTACGGATGCTAGAGATAAAATTCTAAAAGGAGTAAATACCCTGGCAAATGCGGTCAGAGTTACGATGGGGCCAAAAGGACGCAATGTGTTAATTGAAAAATCTTATGGCGCTCCGAGAATAACGAAAGACGGAGTCTCTGTTGCAAAAGAAGTTGAAGTTGCAGAAAAGTTCGAAAATGTCGGAGCCCAAATGGTCAAAGAGGTTGCAAATAAAACCTCTGACCTAGCAGGAGACGGAACAACGACAGCAACTGTTCTGGCCCAAGCCATTTTAACCGAAGGAATTAAGTCGGTGGCCTCTGGAGCCAATCCAATGGATCTTCTTAGAGGAATTAATATGGCAGTTGATTCAACTGTTAGTTTTCTAAAGGAAAAATCAAAGCCTGTTTCAACAAATGAAGAAATCGTCCAAGTTGGAACAATTTCTGCAAACGGAGAAAAAGAAATTGGAGAAATGTTAGCGAATGCGGTTTCTAAGGTTGGAAAAGAAGGAGTGATAACAATCGAGGAAGCAAAATCATTCCAAACAGAGCTTGATGTTGTTGAGGGAATGCAATTTGATAAAGGCTACATTTCCCCATACTTTGTAACGAATTCCGAAAAGATGATCGCTGAGTTGGAAAATCCTTATATTTTGATTCACGAAAAGAAGCTTTCCGGATTACAGCCGATTCTGCCAGTTCTTGAAGCCGTGGTTCAATCAGGCAGACCTCTGTTGATTATCGCGGAAGATATCGAAGGCGAAGCTCTTGCGACATTGGTTGTTAACAAACTTCGTGGCGGATTAAGAGTTGCAGCAGTTAAAGCTCCAGGATTTGGCGATAGAAGAAAAGCAATGCTTGAAGATATCGCGATTTTAACCGGCGGAACTTTGATTTCAGAAGACGTTGGAATAAAACTCGAAAACGTTAATATAACAATGCTTGGATCTGCTAAGAAAGTTACAATAACAAAAGACGATACGACCATTGTTGAAGGCGCCGGAGCGAAGAATGACATCTCAGCTCGTTGCAATCAAATCAAAGCGCAAATCGAGGCTTCAACTTCCGAATATGATACCGAAAAACTAAAAGAAAGGCTGGCTAAATTAGCTGGAGGAGTTGCGGTTATCAGAGTTGGTGGCGCAACTGAAGTTGAGGTTAAAGAGAAAAAAGACAGAGTCGATGATGCAATGCATGCAACAAAGGCGGCAATTGAAGAAGGAGTTGTTCCAGGAGGCGGAGTTGCACTTCTAAGATCGATTGAGAAACTTGATAAATTATCTCCAAAGAATGAAGATCAAAAAATTGGAATCAGTATTATTAGACACGCTCTAATGGCTCCTTGCCGGCAGATTTCGAATAATGCTGGAGTTGAAGGCTCTGTCGTGATTTCGAAGATTCTAGATAACAAAGAGTTCAACTTTGGATATGATGCTTCAAAAGATGAGTATACCAATATGATCAAATCTGGAATCATCGATCCAACAAAAGTTGTTAGAACAGCTCTTCAAGATGCTGCCTCAATTGCTGGTTTGCTCTTGACGACAGAATGCGTTATCGTTGAAAAGCCAGAACCAAAACCAGAACATGAACATGCGCATCCAGGAATGGGTGGCATGGGAGGAATGTACTAAATATAACATGAAGGGACACTTTTAAAAGCGCCCCTTCAGGCAAAATGCTGTAATTCAGATATTCTCTAAACTCCGAAAATAAAAATATAAGATAACCAAACAGTCATTATCAATAAAGATAAAATGAAGCCACAAAAACTCCACTTCTTTGGAGAAACAAAACCAGCTGAAGACATTGTGATTGCAACGGGCCCTGAATAATTAGTCAAGACCGACGACATTGAACTAAAAACAGCCAACGTCATTGCAACGGCGATTTTATCAATATCCAAAGCAAGGCCTGTTGCGAGAAAAGCAGCATAAAGTGCTATGATTCTGGATCCTTCTCCTGTAAAGAAATAGTGAGTAAAGAAATAAATAACAGAAAGAGCTAAGAAAGCTATCTTGGAATCAAATCCGCTAATTAAAGATCCAATGATATTTGTAAACCATGAAATGACTCCAAGAGAAGATAAACAATTAACGAACGAAATCAAAATTCCAAGCATGATGACAGAGTTAAAAGTGCTGCGATTAGAAAGCATATCTTTGATATCAAGAATTCCAAATAAGAGAAAGACACAAACCCCCATCAAAGTTGTCACAAAAACGGGAATTCCAATTTGATCAGACAAAATCCACATAACAAGCATAATTCCAAAAGTAGCTATTATAAATTTTTCATTTGTTGTTAAAGATCCAAGATTCTTGCAATTTTTAGCAGCTGTAGCTCTGAGATTTCCCAGATCTTTTATTTGAGGATTGCTGAACAGTCTAATTGCAAACGGCATTATCAAAAGGAGCAAGATTGCGGGAATAATCGCATATCCAGTCCAAGAAAGCCATGTTGTATTGATTCCAGAGTTTGTCATTACTTCGATAATGATCGCATTAGAAATCATGGCAGTCAAAAAAGTTGCGCTGCATATAGCGTTTGAACTTGAATACAGAAGGCTTAAATATGAACCGATACTCTTTTCAGAAATGTTTTCCACATGCGTTGAAATATATTTTGAAAGAGATGTTACTAGTGGATAGCCAACGCTAGCAGCTCTAGCCGTATTGCTAGGCAAAACAGGAGCAACGAAAAATTCTGTTAATATTATGCTATATGACAAGCCGGTGATTCCCCTTCCAAAATATTTCATGAAAATATATGCCAACCTCATTCCCAGCGTGGTTTTTGTGATTGCTGTTGTTAGCGATAAAACTAAAAATAATAGCCAAGGAACAATATTGCAAAATCCTGAAAATCCATCTTTGGCTTCAATGGTGCCAGTTAAATTTGCAAAAAGCATCATTAACAATAAAAAAGTTACAGCTGGACAGACTTCAAGCATTATCCCAGTCATCGAGGCAATAAAAATAATAAGCATGTGAAAAGCTTTTATTGATAATCCCGGAACTGGATCTAAAAATGCCCAGGCAAGTACTGCTAATACCAGAATGGCTAGTAATCTAACTAATTTTATATCCTTGCTTATAAGTGAGCCTAACATTACTTCAAACTTAAATTTGTGGATTTATCAGAATAATAGCATCTCTAAG
>CAJOOW010000096.1 GCA_905236375.1 uncultured Alphaproteobacteria bacterium
GCCGATATCATTTTAGTTTTTGGATATTTCGGAATCACGGATTTTCAAGGAAGCTTTGGAGCTGCGATCGGAACAGCCGTTGCTATCTTAATCAACATCTCCTTTCTTTTTACTTTCTATTTTTCAAAAAAGATCAGAGAAAAATATGACACATTCAATCTTAAATTGAGATTTGAAAAAATGAAAGAATGTCTGAAACTAGGCTTAGCTGGTGGAATTTCTCATATGATCGAGATGGCATCTTGGAGCGTTGTATATTATCTTCTGGCTTCTGTTGCAAAAGAGGAAGCTATGATCCAATCAATCGCTGTTTCAGTTAGTCTCTTTATGGCTTTTATCATATCAGGATTAGAACAAGGAAGCATGGCATTATCCTCTAATTTCCTCGGAGCTAAAGAAAGAATCAAAATCGATCAGGTTTTAAAGAAAGCGCTGCTCATTCACTTTATATTCGCATTCATAATAATTTGTGTTTTTAAATTCTTTCCAGAATTCATTGTTAACAATTTCATACGGTTTGATATTGATGCAGAAACTTTCAATCGAGCCACTTCAATTCTAATGTTAGTTGCTCTTTACTTTTTGATTGATGGCATAGTCTGGATAATATCAGGAATTCTTACTGGAGGAGGCGATATCAATTATAAAATGATAACAATCGCACTTGCTCTTTGGGTTTTTGTCGCTTTGCCATGCTATCTTTTCTTCAAATTCGAAATACTAAGCGTTGAGAAAACCTGGCAATTACTCTGCGTTTCGGTTTTTGCTATTGGTCTAGCTTTATATCATCGATATCGATCAGATAAATGGATCCATATTGAAGTTTAAAAAAACTCTGCCAACAGAAAGCGATAAACTAATTTTTCCCAAAAGGCCAGGTTATAACTTTAATTCAAAAAGACTTCGGGCTTTGTGGCTAGTCGGCCTTGAGAAGTCGCAACTGCCTGATTTGTAATACTGCCTTCACAAATATTCAATCCATTTCTTAAATTTTGATCAATTGATAATGCCTTTTTTATCCCTAAATTTGCCAATTTTTCAATGAAAGGATAAGTGGCGTTATTCAATGATATCGTAGAAGTCCTAGCATAAGCTCCCGGCATATTTGTGACACAATAATGCAAGACTCCTGAAACTTCATAAAAAGGCTCATCATGAGTTGTTGGTCTACTTGTTTCAAAACATCCTCCCTGATCGATTGAAACATCAACTATGACACTTCCTTTTTTCATGTTATTCAACATATCTCTTGTGACTAATTTTGGAGTTGAAGCCCCAACTACTAACGCAGCTCCTATAACAATATCAGCATCATATAGGTGATCTAAAATATTACTCATCGTAGAGTATGCTGTTTTAACCTGCCCTTTAAAAATGTTCATTAATCGATCCAAAGCTGGCTGATAATTATCAAAAACAACAACATCTGCTCCAAGTCCGTGAGCTATATATGCTGCATTTAATCCAACATTCCCTCCTCCCAAAATTAAAATTTTTGAAGGCAATACCCCAGGAACTCCACATGGCAAGACTCCAAAACCTCCAAATTTCTTTTGAAGAAGATTTGAGGCAACCAAAACAGACATCCTTCCTGCTATTGCGCTCATTGGAGCTAGAAGAGGAAGTTTTCCATTGTTGTCTGTCACAGTTTCATAAGCAATACAAATCGCCCCAGAATTTATCATAGCATCCGTTAATTCAACGTTTGGAGCGAAATGAAAATATGTAAACAAAGTTTGATCCTTACGAATTTTATCATACTCTGATTGAATTGGCTCTTTTACCTTTATAATGAGATCTGCCTTTTCCCAGACTTCATTAGCGTTTTCTGCAATAACGGCTCCCGCTTTCAAATAATCTTCATCGCTAAAGCCCGAGCCGTCACCCGCAGTTGACTCAACAATAACCTCATGATCTTGCTTTACCAAAGTCGAAACGAATGCGGGAATTAACCCTACCCTATTCTCTCCAACCTTAACTTCCTTTAAGACTCCAATGATCATAGCTAATCCTACCACTCATACCCCTATACTTTTATGATGTAATAACAAAAAAAAATAGTCAATGCAAAAAGAGAAATCAAAATGTTTGTATCATTGAAGCAACACTTTTTAAATTAGATTATAGGCTATGTCTCAAAAAATATTTCTCTTTTGATAATGTACTATCCTATTCCTCGAAATATTGCAAAACACTCTAGAAAAAATTTCATAAAACTTTCTTATAGGCACATCCTCTTCTAATAAATCTAGAAGAAGATTTGGATTAACGTTCAATATATCTTTTATACTTACCGTCATATCTAAAAGAGTTCGCAATGGTACTCCAGCACTGATAAGAGTTGCCAGATCGTATTTTTTCCGCAAATTATCAAGTTTTTTGATCACTAACCCATCAAAAAAAGATCATACCAAACTTTAAATTCGATATGATCCTGGAATATTGATTCACTCAAAAACTCTTCTTGAGACTTTTGAGGTCTTATCTTAAATTATAAGTGCCATGGATAACCAGGCGAATTCTCTTTTTGATTGAATGTCGCCCTTCATCCCAATCTCGATCAGAGGTGGCAGAAGAATCATCAGAAAATATTGAGAAGCTACCAGTTGCTATATTTCGAATGCTTTTGATTTTTGCTCCAATCGAGCTGGCTATTTGAATAGCTCTATTTTGAGAATCTTTTGCTGCTTCTTTGATCATTTCTATCCTCAAAGAGCCAAGATCCTTGTAATAATAATTGGTCTTGCTCGAGACGCAAATGTCTTTCTCAATAAGTTCTGATAATTTTATTTTTGCCTGTTTTAACAGATCGAATTTTTTCGTATTAACAATAATAGGCTGTGTTATTTTGAATCGCTTTTCTTCAGATTTTACTTCGCCATAAGCATTCTCATATTTATTAATAACATTAGCCACTTCTCTTGTTATTTCATCATCTGAAAAACCAAGCTTTGTTAAAAATTTCAGAACTTCAGAACTATCCTTGGTTAATTTTTCTTGGGCCTCTTTTATCACATCCGACTCAGCACTTACTTCAATAGCCCAAACCGCGGAATCTGATATTATATGGCGCTCAGATATACCATTTGTGGATATATATATATGAATTATAATCTTTTATAGCTTTGACGCCTTGATATCCGACAAATGTCAGACATCCCAGTACTACCCCACTGAGAATAAGATTTTTTGTATCCATGCTATCTCCTTGTAAAAGGCTATCACACTGTCCATACTAACATTAAAATTAAATAAAATCAATAAAAACAGAGTGTATTGAATAATACAAACAAGATATTTTTAATATTTCTACTGAATAAAAATAGAATTGCGTTCGTTATGAATGTTGAGCAATGACTCTCGGCGAAAGAACTTATGTAATGTAATTATCTATTCAACTGTGACAGATTTTGCGAGATTTCTAGGTTTGTCAACGTCATATCCCTTGGCTTTCGCTGTGTTATATGCCAAAAGATGAATAACGGTTGTTAACGCAAATGGCTGATAGAGCGAGTAGATTTCCGGAAGAAACAGGCTATCGACTTTTTCATGCTTGTCCAATCCGTGTAGCAACTCTCTTGAATTCTCAGTTGTAATTAAAAATATTTTTCCATTTCGTGCCAAGATTTCCTGAGTATTTGAAATTGTTTTTTCAAAGTGATTATCAAAAGGAGCCAAGGCGATTGTATAAACATTTTCATCGATAATAGCAATTGGGCCATGTTTAATTTCTCCGGCTGGATATCCTTCAGCGCTAATATATGAAAGTTCTTTGATTTTTAATGCCCCTTCAAGAGAAATTGGATAGTTTGTGCCACGTCCGATATAAAATAAACTCTTGCTATTTTTCAGCTTATTAGCCATCTTTGCAAAATCATATTGGCTATTTAGAACTGAATTAATTGATCTTTCTATGGCTTCGATATCGATATCTTTTTTGCACATCATCAAGAGCGATAAAGTTTGAGCCACAAAGGCTTTTGTTGATGCAACTCCGATTTCAACTCCCGCTTCAGTTTTGACAACGATATCTGCTTCACGAGCTATCGATGAAGTTTCAACATTAACAAGAGCCAAAGTCTTAATTCCAGCTTCTTTAACCAATCTCATAGCGCAGAGAGTGTCAATTGTTTCACCAGATTGACTAATGAAAATATAAAGAGAATTTTTTGAAAAGACAGGATTGCGATATCGAAATTCTGAAGCTATTTCAACATCAACATGAACTTTGGCAATTTCTTCAATCCAATATTTTGAAAGTAATCCGGCATAATATGAAGTTCCGCAAGCTACGATCGAAACGCTATCGTATTTTGAAAGATTAATATCGTATTTAAAGCGTTCGAATGTTCGCCTTGCGACCATCGCTTCTTCAGAAATTTCTTTCAGCATAAATGACTCATAGCCATTTTTTGCAACATCATTTAATGAGACTTTATTTGGAACGATTTCCCTTTCGATTTTATCTTTTCCATTTTCAAAGATCTCAAAACTCAAATGATCAAATTTTCTAACAACAACGATATCTCCTTCTTCGAGATACGCTAGTTCATCCGCCAATGTTGATAATGCAACAGCATCGGATGCGATATAACAGCTTTGTTTATCAGAGCTTAATCCAACTGCCATCGGAGAACCTTTTTTTGCCCCCAACAGGAGATTTGGTTCTTTTTCATAAATAGCAACGATAGCAAAGGTTCCAGAGAGTTTTGAAATTGCAGATTTAAAAGCCTCAATAAAATCCTTTCCACTTTTAATATTTGAAGCAATCAATTTTGCAACAACTTCTGTGTCTGTTTCGCTTTCAAATTCATATCCTTCAGAAATTAAGCTATTTCTGAGCTCTTGATAATTTTCGATAATTCCGTTATGAACAATCGCGACTCCATCAGCCACATGTGGATGAGCATTGAATTCTGTGACTTTACCGTGTGTTGCCCAACGAGTATGGCCTATGCCGATATTTGATTTGATATCAAATTTTTGAACAACTTCTTTTAAGAGTTTGACTTTGCCGACTGTTCTTATTCTTTGAAGATTGGAATTTTCATCAAAATAGGCGATTCCCGCTGAATCATAGCCCCTGTATTCAAGTCTTTCAAGCGCTGAAATCAAATCTTTTGAGATGTTGTCTCTAAAACTTAAAACAGAGATTATGCCACACATTTTTAAAAGACCCAGATCATTTGCGCCATCCTTGTGATTATTGCATAAACACTGGTTAATTTGATATTACAAAATGTAACATTTATGCTGATTTAGTTATTTTGGGTTCGGCTCTTCCAGTTTTTCAATTGTTGCGTATTTTTCAACGAAATATTTCACGACAAAAGCGTCTGTTACAGTCGTTCCAATCCAGCTTAAAGCCCTCCGCCAACATGTAAGCTATGCAGTAGAAGGGCCAAAACATAAGACCCATCCAAAGAAACCCTTAAGCGAGTTTATATCCTAAATATCTTGTACAATAATACAAAAGAAATCTGTAATTTTCGCTAAACATTTTTTACATCAAATAAATTATTACCTGTTGTAATAATAACATGACTGTAGTGCGGTTTTTAAAAAAATTACATAATTAATAAAAGAATTTGAATTTTTATATTTGTATTAATTTTTGCCTTTTATTTGTTTTTGGCGGATGGGGTGGGATTCGAACCCACGAAGGAGTTGCCCCCTTGCCGGTTTTCAAGACCGGTGCCTTCAACCGCTCGACCACCC
>CAJOOW010000097.1 GCA_905236375.1 uncultured Alphaproteobacteria bacterium
CCCAAGAGGAATCTTAACATTAAGATGTTTTAGATTGTTTGCATAAGCATCAATTATTTCAATGGAATTCTTTAAATTGACTCTCCTACGATGTTTGGGCACTTCAATTTTTTTTATTCCAGCAAGATATTGTCCTGTTAAACTGTTTGGATTCTTTTTTATTTCTTCAACTGTTCCTTCGGCCATAACTTTGCCGCCATTAACTCCAGCTCTTGGTCCAATATCAACAATCCAATCAGAGGCATACATTGCATCTTCATCATGCTCGACAACAATAACGGTATTGTCATAATCTCTCAATTCTTTGAGAGTTGCTATGAGTCTATCGTTATCTCTTTGATGAAGACCAATTGAAGGCTCATCAAGAACATACATAACTCCAGTTAATCCAGATCCTATTTGAGATGCCAAACGAATTCTTTGACTTTCTCCTCCAGAAAGAGTTTCTGAAGCTCTTGATAATGTTAGATATTCCAGCCCAACATTTTCCAAAAACTGTAATCTGTTTTTTATTTCAGCCAAGAGTTTTTCAGCAATTACCCGATCTTTCTCTCCTAATTTATCCCACAGACTTGCTACCCACTCTTTTGATTTTGTGATAGACATATCGGCAACTTCAGCGATGTTTTTGTCATCGATTTTCACTGACAATGCTTCAGGCGAAAGTCTTGTTCCGTGACAAGCTTGGCATATTTCTTTTTCTGGCGCCAATTTTTCTTCAGTATCGTCTTCTTCTGTTTGAGCTTTTTTTTGCTGAAAGTATCCAAAGTTGTTTATTATTTCGCCTTTAGTCCCTAGTCCTCCGCAAACTTTGCATGCCCCTTTAGGACTATTGAATGAAAATAACCTCGGCTCTATTTTTTCAATACAAAATCCAGAAACTGGACAAGCAAAATGTTCCGAAAAAATTCTTTCTTCCCCTGTTTCAAAGTCTTTTGTTATAATCAAACCTTCCGCTTGCTTCAGTCCAATGCTTATTGAATTTGCTAATCTTTGTTTCAATTCTGCAATTTCAGATTCACCTGAAGGAATAGAAATTCTATCAACAACGATTGAGATATCATGCTTTATTTGCTTTTCTAGTGCCGGTATTTCATCGATTTCATAAAGACTTTTGTCAACGAAAAGCCTAGTGAATCCGAGCCTTTTTAATGTCATAAACTCAGCTCTGAACTCTCCTTTTTTTTGGCGAACAATTGGAGCTAAGAGATAATATTTTTTCCCTTCTGGGTATTTAGCTATTGTATCGACAATTTGAGTAACAGTTTGAGCTTGAATAGGAAGGCCTGTTGCTGGAGAATAAGGGACTCCAATTCTCGCATATAAAAGTCTCAAATAATCGTAAATCTCTGTTATTGTGCCAACTGTCGATCTTGGATTTTTAGAAATTGTTTTTTGCTCAATTGAAATCGCAGGACTTAAGCCTTCGATCTTATCAACATCAGGCTTTGGCATCAGATTTAAAAATTGCCTGGCATATGCTGATAAACTTTCAACATATCTCCTTTGGCCTTCAGCATATAGGGTATCGAAAGCTAATGTTGATTTCCCAGAGCCACTTAATCCCGTTATGACAACAAGCTTGTTTTTTGGAATATCGATATCGATATTTTTTAAATTATGTTCTCTTGCGCCTCTAACTTTTATGTATTGTTGCATATTTTACCTCCCTGACATTTTCGTTTTTATTGATCTAACGGCTCGATCCGCTTCAAACAAACACGGAACCACGTTCTTTTTCTTATTAGCATAAGTTACGATATCTCCTGCTGCATAGCAATTTGGAATCGAGGTTTCCATCGTATTTATATCGACAGTTAATAAATCTTTTTCTGTTTCAATTCCAAAATCATTTGCCAAAGATCCGAGGCTTGCCGTAAATCCATAGCAGAAAACGATATGGTCAATTCGATATTCGTGTTCATTTGAATTTTTATCAACTGTTTTTACAATTCGCTTTCCAGTATGTTCATTGAGTTCTGTTATATTTTGTTCGAGAATCAATTTTATTTTTCCGGATTGTTCAAGTTCATGAACCCGATCTAATTTCGAAGACTCACAGGTGAATTGAGACCTTCTGTGGATAATTGTAACACTTTTTGCTACCGAAGAAATATCTATTGCAAAATCCACTGCTGAATCGCCACCTCCGGCTATTATAACATCTTTATCGCGATAAAGTGTCAAATTCATGCAATAGAATTGTATGAAATCCGATGATTTTGAAATGCTATCAACTCCCTTTATAGACGCAGGAATGTTAGGCGTCATATCTCCAATTCCTGTCGCCATTATGATGTAATCCGCTGAAATATTTAGGTTGTTGTTTTTTGAATCAGATATTAAACAGCTACTTTGACATACTTTGTTTAAGGCTAAACTAAAGCCCCCAGAACTGGTCTTATCGATTTTTTCTACCTTATATCCAAATAATTTGTGTTTGGCATGTTGCAAGCATTGATCTGAAAGCTTTTGAATAAAATCTTTGGCTTTTATGCCTTCAAATCCTGGAGTTCCATACATAATCTTTTCCGGATAAAGAGCAGTACATTGTCCTCCTGGAGTATTTAAAGTTTCTATCAACGCGCATTCGATATTTGCTAATCCGCAACAATAGGCCGAATAAAGCCCGGCGACTCCCGCTCCAACTATGGCCACATCTGTTTTGGGAAAAGCAAAAGAGTCCGCAGAAGAAATCTCGAACTCTTTCAAATTGCTGTTTTGAGAACTCATCAAATTTTATTTCTTATTTTCGCCTAACGCTGTCTTTACTTTATGACTCATTCTGGAAATTTTTCTAGCTGCTGCGTTTTTATGAACAACTTTTTTGTTAACGCCTTTCATGATCTCTTTTTGCATTTCAGAAAAAGCCTTCATAATGTTTTCCTTTGAAACCTTATCAGCAATGGCTTTTTCAAGCTTTTTGATGAAAGTCCTGATTCTATTCATTCTGCTGACGTTGACAGCGTGCTGCCTTGTCGTTTTTCTAATGCTTTTTTTCGCTGACTGGTGAGAAGCCATATCTGCACTTTTTACAAATAATAAATTACACTTCACACTCTAACATCACAAAGGGGCTAAAGTCAAGGGATTTATGTTCATAGGCAAATAATAAAAAATATCTAAAATTTTCTTTATGGGACTATTTAGAATTTGTAGATTGTGAAAATTTGATGTTAGAATGATAGTATCAATCAAACATTTTTAGGAAAATACCGATATGGTGAACACACCTGTATTAAAAATTGAATCTGAAAATCAGCCTCTTTTGATTTCCAGAGAAGCAAAACAGGAAATCCTTCCTGTTTCAAAAAATATTATCGTAAAAAATATCAACTCTGAAATAATAGAAGTTGGTCATACGACAAAATTTAAAACGATAATAGAGACAAAAAATGATGTAAACATAGAGGCATTAGAGCGATCAAAAAAGTTTAAAATTTATTCGATAATAAGATTTATGCAATCTCGTGACAAAGTCCTTCCAAAAAATTTAATTGAAGACTCAGTTGAAACAAACGATAAATTTGTAACATATCGACCAATTTTTGACGCGATTTTAACAAATTTTAGTTGTAAAGCTGATACGGACAACAATCAGGTTTGGAAATTGGAATTTGAAGAAATCTGATAATTTTTATTGGATCAAAGTTAAGTGTTGAGTTAGTATTTTAGACATAACATATCTTGAGTTTATGAGAAAGGTCCGTGAAGACATCATTCGTTTATAAATTTGCAATTCTAACCGTCTTATTTGCGATATGCAGCAACGCGGAAAAGCCAACCGAAAAAGACCTGTCACAAACTGTTGCTTCATATTTATCATCTATTAAAACGATGAGTTGCACAATCAAAAAACTTGATTCAACAGATATTGACGAAACTTCAGACCTTTTTCTAAAATCCGGAAAATCCCCAAAAATACGGATCAGACCGAAAATTAAAAGTTCTCAAGATATCTTTATATCTGGGACAACTCTTTCAATTTTTGATCCTAAATTTCAAAAAATTCATAAAACTTCAATTTCTGGATCCCCAATCTATCAACTTTTGACAGGAACATTGGATCTCAGAAAACACAAGATAGAAATCTTTGCGGAAGACAAAGAGGCAGTTGCTTATTCTATCGATAAAAGTGATGCTAATAACATTCCATTGAAGCTTGTTTTTGCTAAATATTCAAATGGCAATTTGAAATACCTGATAGGTTGGGAAATTGATGATGGGAAAAGTCTGACAAAGTATGGAGTGATTGAAAAAACAATAAGGATTAATGACCCTAAATCTGTCCCTGATTCTGTTTTTAAGCTTTCCTCCTCAAAATAGATATCGTAACATAAAAATAGCTAAGATATTATTTTGAGCTGTTATGAAGGTATCCGCTTCCCTTTTATCAAGTGATTTACTAAATCTTGAAAAAGAAATTGAAGTTTTGGCCGAAGCTGGAGTTAGCACTCTTCATATTGATATAATGGATGGACATTTTGTTCCAAACATAGCTTTTGGAATTGATATTGTCAGGCAGATTACAAAAGTATCAACGTTACCGATAAACATTCATCTCATGATTGATAATCCTGAACGTTTCATAGATCTTCTTTCATCTCCTAAAATTGGCTATATCATAGTACACAGCGAGGGAAATAGAGATATCAAAAGTTTATTTGGAAGAATAAAAGCAAATGATGTAAATATTGGAATAGCTTTGAATCCCCAAACCCAAGTTATGGATATAAGAGAATATCTCGAAATGGTCGATATGGCCTTGGTTATGGGAGTTCATCCTGGATTTGGGGGACAAACATTAATTCCATCAACTCTTAGAAAAATTAAACAATTAAAAGACATTCGAAAAGATCTCGTAGTTGGAATCGATGGCGGGATCAACGATCAAACAGTTTCAATTGTTAATCCTGAAAATCCCGATATATTAGTCGTGGGAAGCTATCTTTTTAATAGAGATAAAGATCATGAACTCCAAGATATGAGAGAAAAATTGCGAATTTTGCAAGGGGCATAATAACTTAAAAGTGTTTCGCATTAATCCAATATGCAGGACAGTATGGATGTTTTCTTTCGGCTAATTCTTTGATTTTTCCAGATTTCCAGACATAAAGTCCTCTTGAATAATTTTTAATTTCACCATTAAATTTTTTCTTGATGAGGTTGCCGGAAAATCCCAGATTGCGCTGGATGGATAGTGTGGCTTTTCTCCCTTTTTGAAGAGATGTTGTGTAGAATTTTTCATTTTCAATAAAACAGACAGATTCAGTGTCAGGAGGAAAGATGAGATATGGCTTGTCTTGAAAAATCCATAAAACCACGCCAAAAATTATCAAAGCGAAACCCAAAAATCTGGCTTTGGATTTCAAAAGACACAAAACGATTCCTCCGATCATTATTGAATATAATGCCAGTATTTCAGGAGATTTTATGACTAAATTTGATCCAGGAATTTCTGAAATTTTTCCTAAAACAAAAGTCATATTGTTCAAGGAAAACTCCAAGAGGTGAATTGGAAAATCGATAAAACCTCCAGAAATTAATGAGAAGATTCCAAGAGGAATAATGATAAAAGTTGTTGCAGGAATTGCTATGATATTTCCGAGAAGACCTGATAAGCTCAATCTGTTAAAAACGGCGATTGAAATCGGCAATGTGGCTAATGATGCGATAATCGTACTAATAAGTGATGCTATGATATAAAAACAGAACTTCCAGATAAATCCAGATCGTTTCATTTTGAAATAATTTAGTTTATCTTGAAAAGTTTCATAAAACGCGATGAGAGCAACAACAGCAGAAAATGATAATTGGAAACTAACGAGAAAAATTGCTCCAGAATCAAAAAGCAAAATGGCAAAAGCAGCGACAGCAACACTGCGGAGTGAAAGATTTCCTCTTCCGCAAATGACGCTTATGAGGAAAACAGTTGTCATTATGAAAGCTCTAGTTGCTGAAGGCGAAAATCCAGATAGGGCAAGATATAAGAAAGTTATCGGAATTGTTACAATTGCCGAAATCCGTTTGGGGGAAATCCTGATGAAAATAACACTCAGATATTGAAAAAGTTTCATAAAGAGAAAGAAAACAATAGAGGCAACAATTGACATATGAAGCCCAGAAATTGCCAGAATATGGGCCGTTCCAGAATTAATAAATTTCTCACGGATGTCTGTTGGGATTGATGATTTATCTCCAGTTAGAAGGGCGCTGGCTATGCCTCCGGCTGGAGATTCCATGCGTTTTATTATTTGCTTCGTCAATTTTCTTCTTAAACTTGAAAACCAGTCGTTTGTTGCTGTTTCTTTTGTTTTTTCGATATGATAAACGATTCCGGTTGTATCAAGTCCAATTAGTGAATTGTATTGAATTTGATCGAAAGATCCGGGAATCGCAGGCGGTTTATATGGACTAATTTTTCCCCTGACTTTCACAATATCATTTGGAGAAATCTCTTCAGTCATCCGAGCTGAACATGTCATCTTTGCTGTTTTTATGAATTTGAGAATATTGTTTTCGAATTTCATATCTTTAAAGGTAATCCTTCTCATGTTTTTCATTGTTGGATGGGTTTCATCCACAAATTTTACGGCAGCTTCGAATGTTATATTGTCATATTCATGTTCGATGAATTCCTTTTGTGAGAGCAGTTCAGTTTTAAAAATCCCGCCCGTTTGCACAACATAAACTCCAAGAGATAATATCAATGTGGCATAACTTAAAATTTTTGATTTTTTGGCAATTAAAAAGGAAATAAAAACTGATAAGGTTGCAAAGACTATAAGGTCTTGCCAGTTTAAAAAAGGAAAAAATACTCCAAGGATTATCCCCAGTCCCAAAATAACTGGAGAAAAAAGAGGAATTCTCTCCATTTCAGATATCAAAATCTCTTTAAATCGCATTGCGAAACTTTTTTAAATCCTCTAAAAAGAGGATAACTGCAATGGCGAGCAAGGTCAAGTACCTCGCCATATATCTCTCAAGGATCTGAAAAATGAGTGTGTTGATGATCGATTGTCTTTTTTTACTTTTTTGTGATATAATCTAGTCCAGTTGGTATAACTTTAGAATTTATAGAATCATGAATAAAAGTTTGAAATTGGTTTTAATTGGAGTTGTAGTGGCGGTAGCAGGAGCAGCCACATACAAATTTGTTGATAGCAATAAAATATCAGAAACTTCTGTTAAAAAGGAAAAGACAGAGCAAAAAGAAAATGAAATAGAAAAGAGCACTAAATCCGATGAGGGCACATCTGATAAAAAAGATTCTTCCCAATCTGAAGATAAAAACGAAAGCTCAAAAGCTGAAGAAAAAACCGATGAAGGAAAAATAGAATCAATTTCTTCTGATGAATTAAATTCCAAGATGTCAGAAAAAGATGGAAAGACTGTTGTTTTATTCAAAGATGGCACGACAATAACTGATAACGAGATTAATAAAGGCTTGGATGACGTTCCTGAGCAGCTTTCGGCTAAGATGTCATTGACGGAGATTAAGTCTTTTTTGGCTTGGAGAGAGGCGTACAAGAAAGTTATAACAGAGGCTGCTTTGCGCTCTGGAATTATGAATTCTGATGAAGTGAAAAATCTTATTGAGAAAAGAAAGAAGACAGCAGCGGGATTTATGCTTCTTGATGACAAGTCAAAAGAATTGATGACATATGAAGCATTAAAAAAGAGTTATGATAAAGTTTGGGATAAGAATTTTAAAGGAACGAAGGAATTTTCGTTAACCGCGATAACAACAGCAGACAAGGCAATTGCTGAAAAGATAAAGAAAGACGCAAAAGATGAAGACTCATTGAAAAAGATCTTGGAAGCGAATGCAGCTAAGGTTAAGACGATGGAAATGGATTCAAGACCACAAGGAATGCTACCTCCGGAGATCAGTGATGCTGTTTTAAAGCTTGATAAGAACAGTAATCCTGTTGTAGGGCCTTTTGAAGTTAAAGGATCATTTATGTTGTTTTATGTGAAATCGGTGAAAGATGCACAGAAGCGTGAATTCACAAAAGAATTTGCAGAGGAATATAAAAAAGCTGCTTCAAGAGATTTTATCAATGAATACATGCAGAATCTCTACAAAAAATATGATGTGAAGATCAAAGACATCGAGGGGAAAACGATTGATGCTTTCAATATCGTAAACACTGAATCACAGGCAAAAGAGACGGAAAAAGAGCAAGAAGCGAAATTGGTTAAACTGTCGAAATTGCAAGATGGTGATGTGCTTGCAACGCATAAAGATGGCAAGATTACTGTAAAAGATCTGAAGGAATTTTATAAAGTTGACAACATTTTGGATCAGACGTTTGTTCAAATGGCTCAGCAATTCAAGATAAGTTTGGATAAAGTTATTTTATATGCTGTAAAGTTGACAATGGACGACGTCGTATTAGCAAAAGAAGTTGAGGCGACTGGATACGAAAAGCAACAAAAGGTGGCTGAAAAGCTCGAAGATGTTGAAAAGATGGAAGCTCAACATGCATATTTCAAGCAAAACGTGAAAGTAACTAAGGAAGAGATCAAGCAATCTTATGATAAATTTATAAAGTCTATTCCAGATGAAGATAAGAATGACAATGAGATATCTGTTAAACTTGCATTCTTTGAGACACAAGAAGAAGCTGATAAAGCTATCAAGAGCATAAGTTCTGGAGATGAGAAATTTATAACGATATACAAAGAGAAATCTGCAAAGAAAGAGGCCATAGACCTAGGTTATGTTAGAAAGCGTGGAACTTCTCCTGAATTGTGGAAACTCTTAAAAACGGGAGCTTCAGGGACATGCGTAAAGCAAATCCTTGAAATAAATAGTGAACAATTTGGCATCAAGGATAGAAATTATGTCTTGGTATACATTGCTGATCGCAGACCTGTCACACTTCCTTCTCTCTCGAATGAAGCTGAAAAGAATTATTTCAAGAGACTAGCGGAAAGAGAGAAAGCAGTTGATATAGCAAAAACACATTTGAAGAACGGAGTAAAGACAATAAACGGCCAGACGATTGAAGCTATGATAAAGGCAAATCCTGAATATGTAGATAGAATGATATCTGTATTGTTAGGATATGCTGGATAACATAGGAGACTCCATTTGGAAGCACGAATGGTTAAGCCAAACGGAATAGAATTATCTCAAGATCCAAAAGCTTTTTCGGAAGACTTAGACAGAGGCTCTAAGCTCTTCCTTGAAAAGCG
>CAJOOW010000098.1 GCA_905236375.1 uncultured Alphaproteobacteria bacterium
GAACTATCGCCCAAAACATAAAACTGTCAAATTCTTCTTTCGTTGGAATCTTTACGGCATTTGATCTCAGTTTCCTGAGTATCCAAGTTGCAACCGCCCACGATGAAAAAAGCGCAATGGCATATATGATCCCATACCAATAAACAGGCATTGAGCCAAGCTTAAATGCGATTGGAGAGACTGACCAAATAAGCATTGAAAATCCAAATGACGTTTTTAGTTGATTATATATCAATTTTTCAGATTAATGTCACATGAAATTAGTCTTTAAATGTCTTATTTGTCAGCGTATTTCTTAAAGATCAATGTGCCGTTAGTTCCACCAAAGCCAAATGAATTATTCATTACATAATTTAATTTTCTTTCTTGTGGCTTATGAGGCGTTAAGTTTAGATCAAATCCATCGCTTGGATCATCTAGATTTAAAGTTGCTGGAACAACATCATCAACTAGAGATTTTATACATATTATTGACTCAACTGCACCGGCAGCTCCAAGCAAATGTCCCATTGCTGATTTTGTCGACGAAACATTCAATTTGTATGCATGATCTCTAAAAACTTTTTTTATCGCTAGGATTTCAGCTTCATCACCAGCTGGAGTTGAAGTTCCATGCGCATTTATGTAATCTATTGATTCTTTTGAAACTTCACCGTCTTTTAATGCTCTCTCAACTGAAAGTGCTGCTCCATGCGCGTCTTTCGCTGGAGCTGTTATATGATATGCATCACATGAAGTTCCATAGCCAACAATTTCTCCATAAATTTTTGCGCCACGCTTTTTAGCAGATTCCAAAGTTTCAAGAGTGATAACGCCAGCTCCTTCTCCGATAACGAACCCATCACGACCCTTATCCCATGGCCTTGAAGCTTTTTCTGGAGTTTCATTATATTTCGTTGATAAAGCTCGCATGGAAGAAAACCCAGAAACTCCTAGAGAACATACAGCATGTTCTGCTCCGCCAGCAACAGCGAAATCGGCATATCCATCTCTGATATATTTAAAAGCTTCACCAATGCTGTGTATTCCTGTTGCACAAGCAGAAACAATGCTATAGTTAGCACCTTTAAATCCATATTTGATTGCTATGTGACCGGATGCTAAATTAACTATTACTGATGGGATGAAAAATGGATTAACTCTTTTAGCTCCTTCACTGTTAAGAGTCACTGAAGTTTCATATAACTTAGAGACTCCTCCAATTCCAGATCCTACAAAAACAACTGTGTTTTCTTTTTGTTTATCTGTTAAATTAGAAAATCCAGAATCTTCAACAGCCTGAGTTGCAGCCCCAATGGCATAAATGATGAATCCATCGACTCTACGTTGTTCTGCTGGCGAAAGGTAAATATCTGGATTAAATCCATTCTCCCCAGATGGGAGCATACCAGCAACCTTAGAGGATATTTCAGAAACATCAAACGTATCGATTTTTCTGATACCGCTTTTGCATGCTAGCAAATTACTCCATGTCGTATTTACATCGCAGCCCAATGGAGTAATTGCCCCCATCCCTGTGACTACAACTCTTCTTTTCAAGTTAAGCCCTATTTCCCAAGAGAATCTATATATTTGACAGCATCAGCAACTGTTGCTATCTTTTCTGCATCATCTTCAGGAATTTCACAATTGAATTCCTTTTCGAACTCCATGATCAACTCAGCCTGAGCTAAACTGTCCATTCCAAGATCATCTTTAAAGCTCGCATTCTCAACAACCTTCGACGCATCGATTTTTAAATTATCAACGATTATTCCTTTTACTTTATCAAATGTACTCATTTTGCAAACTTTTTATTATGAAAAATAAACTTTCTCATGGATTTTAGCAAAAAAGGAAAAGAGCATCAAGAAGTTTCAAAAAAGTGAATTTAAATTTATGGCATCTATAAAAAGAAAAAGACCTCAAAAAGTCATGCTAAAATAGTTTTGGTTTAGTTTCCTTCCGGATGTGTGGGAGAAAACAATTATGGTTAATGTATCACCGAGTTGCCTCGGATCGGGTTTGCACGCTCAATTTTAAAAATCTAAAAACAATTTTAGTTAGCAAAATCACTGCTAACTATTTATATGTTAAATCACCATTATGTTTCATGTCAAATTCTAAATAGTCCCATAAAACTTTATGGAGTTTTGTAATTATCTTTCTGAATTGCCTTTGATTCTGATTCTTTTCTTGCTATGCTATTCATTGTTGGGTAGGATTTATAACTTTAACCTTATTTATAGAGGAGAAGTAAAAATGAATAAGATAACAAAAACAATTTTAACATTGGCTTTGATTACATCAGCAGAAATATTCGCTTCAGAAAATATAGCCACACACTTGTCCATAGGAGATGAATCCGTAGAGTGCCATTACAGTTTTGGGCCTATGGGAACAGCCCTGCATTCGGTATTAGAAACTAATCCGGCAGATATCGATGAAACCGCTAGAAAGCTAAAGGACACTATTTGGATTCGAGTAGATATTAAAGAAACCAATAAAATCCCTGGATCTATTGAGTCAGTCTCTCCACTTGTAGAATTGATTAGTGAAATTCAAGGATCACAAAATATGTCGCAATTAGAAGTAATCATAAAAGATAAAAAGATAAGAGAACTAGAAAAGAACGCGTTATTAGATCTTTTTAGAAGTTATAGCAAACTGCAAGTGATAGAAGTGAATGACGGAGATGGGGGAATTATATTTCTCCATAGAACAGATTATCCAGAAGTTAACTAAGATCAATAAACCATTTTTGTAGTATTAGCTAAGGGGCGTAATGCCCCTATTCGCTTAAATTTGAGAAATTAGGTATTTTTCTTGACTCTTTAAAGACCTTAACATTTTTAGTCCTATCTCTTCTGAAAACAAGGCCTGAGAGATTTGTTGCCGAAAAGTCTTTTCTACAGATATCAAGAGAGACTTTTTGTAGAAGACTATACGAAACAATGTGAAGCCCCTTATCTGAAAGGCTATTGATTATCATATTGAGAATTCTAATTCTGATCTCCATATGAAGATTTTGGAATTTTTTGATATTGATGTAAATTCCATCAAAAATATCATCCAAAATATTTTGTGCTATTTCATCAAGGCACTCATTAGAAGATTGGAGTCTCTCAACTGTCTTAGTGATATTTTCAAGATTTAATCCATAATCATTTGACAAACTTTGATAAGCTTTTCTCCATCTTACTCTTTCGAATTTTTCAAGATCATTTGATGGATCTTTAACATACTCATCAATTCCAAAACGATCCCTTAAAGTTTCTCGAATATCCCATGGAGAAAAGCGCAACAGAGGCCTTGCTAAATGAATATCTTTGAATTTAGAAAAAGGTTTAATTGCAGAAAGCCCCTTTAATGATGAACCTCTTGAAAGCCTCATAAAGAAAGTTTCCCACTGATCAAGAGAATGATGAGCAGTCATAAGAACTTCTGAATTCGTTTCTTTGCAATATTGATATAATAAATCATATCGTGCCGCTCGAGCTTTTTGTTCGATGCTTCCAGTTATTTCAGAATGTTCCCAAACAAGAACTTTATAATCAATTGAATGTTTTTTCAAAATTTCAATTGTCGGAAGGATCTCAGTTGAAGACTCAGGGCGCAATTTGTGATCAACAATGCAAGCTCTGAGATATCCTGTATTTTCAATTAAATATTCACTAGCCAAAAGAGTCAAACAGAGGCTATCAGCGCCTCCTGAAAGACCAATAACCCAGTTTTTCCCTTGGATTGAAAGTCTGGAAATTTCACTAGTGAAAAGTTCTTTTGTTATTATCATTTTTCGAGGATGTTTTTGATGTTTTTAACAGTGAATCCGAATTTATCAAAAAGTTCAGATGCCGTTCCAGATTCTCCAAAGTTGCTAATTCCCCAAACAAGATCATCATTTTGTGTTTTATATTTATACCAAAGATCCGGAGATCCGGCTTCTATGAACAATTTTCTGCCTTTCAGAATTTCTTTTTTATAATCATCAGATTGCTGATCAAAAAGTTCTAAACAGGGAGCTGAAATAACTCTAATATCAAGATCCGAAATTTCGTTTTTAGCTTTTAAAGCTAGTGAAACTTCCGAACCACTTGCTATTATCGATATTTTCGATTTGCAATTATTTTCAAACTTTGCGACTTCATACATTCCTTTTTTACAGAGATTCTCAGATCCATTATTTTTTCTTACACTATCGATTTTCTGGCGAGATAAAATCATTGCAGTTGGGGTTTTACGATTATTGATTGCAATTTCAAAACATTCAGCAACCTCAAAATCGCAAGATGGCCTCATAACACTCAAATTCGGAATTAATCTCAAAGAAGAAAGTTGTTCGATTGGCTGATGAGTTCTTCCATCTTCTCCGACCGCAATTGAATCATGAGTTAGAACAAAAATCGGAGCGATTTTCATTATGGCTGCATTTCTTATGGCTGGCTTCATATAATCGCTAAAAACCAAAAAAGTTCCGCCATAAGGGACAAATCCTTCAATTGCTAAGCCATTCATAATACAACCCATCGCATGTTCTCTTATGCCATAATGAATATAATTTCCATCAAAAGAATTAGCTGTGATTGCTTTATGGCTTTTGGAAATTGTGCAATTCGAACTTGAAAGATCCGCTGATCCGCCGATAATTTCTGAAAATTCTTGGCAGACTCTCTCAATAACAATCCCTCCCAACTCTCTTGTCGATTTGCTTTCTTGATTTTTTAAAAATTCTTCTTTTAGCTCATTAATAACTCTCTGAAGTTTTCCATTATCAACATTTTTCGATTTGATCTCTTGCTTTCGTTTAGTTTTTTCCCAAAGAATGTCATTTGGTATTTCAAAAGGATTTTCAGAAAAACCAAAACTTCTTCTTAATTCTTTTGCTTCATCATCTGAAACAAATTTTCCGTGACATTTGCTTGTCCCAGAGATTTTTGCAGGATATCCGATTTTGGTTTTAAAAGAAACAAATGATGGTTTTGGAGATTGTTTTGCAAGATTTAATATTTTCTGAATTTCTTCATAATTATGGCCATCCGCTTCAAAAACATCAAATCCATAGGCTTTAAATCGAGAAACATTATCAGTTGTGAAGTCTGATGAATGTCCATCAATGCAAATATCGTTATTATCAAAAAGAACGATCAAATTATCAAGATTAAGTTTCGAGGCAAGAGTCATTGCTTCATGTGAAACCCCTTCCATCAAACAACCATCTCCGACAATTACAAAAACTTTGCTTTTTGATTTTTTCTTTTTAAGAGCTATTGCAAAACCGACGGAAGTTGCAATTCCTTGTCCCAATGCACCTGTTGTCATTTCAATTCCAAGTTCAGGATTAATTTCTGGATGTCCCTGACAAAGCGCGCCAAATTTTCGATATTTTTTCAAATCATCCAAAGATAATGGGGTTTTTTGAGTTAAATAAATTGCTGAATAAAGCATTGGACAAGCATGTCCGGCAGAGAGAATTAAGCGATCCCTTTCGGGATTCATTGGATCAAAATTTAAGACTTCATTAAAAAGAACAGAGAAAACATCAGCAAATCCGAGAGGTGTTCCTTGATGGCCAGATTTAGCCTCATTCGTCATATCGATTGAAAGTGCCCTTATAGCATTTGCAAAATCTTGAAGCTTTTTGTTCATTCTGTTTGTTTTTAATCGTTTTTTTTAATTCTAACACAATTTTTGCACTTTTTTGCCTAGATCACCTATTTAACTCTTTGATTGTCCTTTTAAAGCTTCTTGGCAAGCGGAAAACTTTTACCAATGTTTCATATCCGAAAAGAGTTAAGGCCTTTTGTTCAATGCTTGAATCTTTTGGTAAAGATTCATATTTCTCAATATTGAGATTTTCAAAAATACCATTATTTTTGAGCATTTTAAAGATTTCCAAATTATCTTCTTCATTCAGGATCAAAAAGAGTTCCTTTTGAATTCTTTCGATTGAAAGCTTCGAGATGTTATGAGCCTCAGTCTGAATCACATCGCGATATCTATCAGAAAAATCATGAAACCTTGCTGCAAATCGATAATATCTCAAAATTCTCAAATAATCCTCTTCAATTCGCATTTTTGGATCCCCGATGAAAATTACTCTTCCATTTTTCAAATCTTCAAGACCATTAAAATAATCAAAGAGTTCTTCAGATTCCGAAAGGTACAAAGCGTTCATGGTAAAGTCTCGACGCTTTGCATCCTCCTCAAAACTTGAAACTTGTTGAATCTCACAAAAACGCC
>CAJOOW010000099.1 GCA_905236375.1 uncultured Alphaproteobacteria bacterium
CGCCGATACGAAGCTTTGCTTTTTCCATAATATTCACTATTTGGTGTGTTTTAATGAGTTTACCTGTCCGTATTTCAGAGCAATACTATAGAAGTCACCATCCCATTCATGTCCGATGTAATTTGCTATCTCAGTATGCATCTTACTGTTTTTCTTGATTTCATCTTTTTTAGGATAAGTCAATATGATAGGAGATTTTGCCGGCGTAGGATTGTCTACGCTCTCAATCTGTATTGCAATTCCATCCATAAAAGCAAATGGAATTTCTTCTTCATTTCCCGAACCTGATAATATTAGTTCGTTAATCTCATATTGTATATTCTTTGCTTTCATGTTTTTTTAATCAAGAAGATGTTTTATAGTTAGGAATTTTTATATGATTGCGATTAATTCTAAGAAAACAGCATATGAAAAAACTCATTTTCCTGCAAGAATTCTCAGGTGCTCAAAGTGTTCATTTTTCCTGAAGGTCTATTAAAACAGTTGCTATAACTGCATTTATGATTTTGAGAGTATAAAATCATTCAATCATTTAATCGAAATGCATCAATATACAATTTTTCAAATTCTGATGGGACTTCCGTTGTTATTTTATTGAGTGCATCCATTATTTTCTGTGGCGGAACATTCAAACTAACAATTTTATTATTATCTATATGGATATATTTAGGTAATAAACTTTCCAAACTTTTAATAAGAGTTTCTAAGTAGTCTATACTAAATTTTTTAAGTTCCTCATTTTGAATTCTGACCGCAGATAAATATGCAGGTTCTGAATCTTCCTTATTGAGTTGGTTAACCGTTTCCAATAGTTCTTTAATAGGGCCACGCTCAACTTCTTTGTTTACAATATTATCAATCCATTGAGAGGTTTCAATGACTGTATGGCAATTTTCAAAGAAATCTTTAAGTTCGCTTAGACTAATTTGCTTTGGGGTGGAAAGAAGAACTAATCTTGCTAGATCTTTTGCTCTTATCAAATTAACTTTGTCGGTCTTTGCTTCTTTGTTTACAGCAGATTCTGGGTCATCTGCGCCTTGGAAATCAATAGCAATAACGCAACAATAATTCGCCTTGTAATCAATTCGATGTCTCTTTACTCCTGATATATGCGCAGTAGAGGCCATAATACGTTCTTTTTTCGTACTTTTTGCATCAAAGGTTATGGCGAAATTGGCAGAGGAACCTCTAGGACCGATGATTGCATATGCGATACCATCAGGTTTCCCGCTACCTCCAATAGGGGTTGATTCAAAACCTAAAGAATTGAAAGCTTTATTGACGGTATCTTCTAAACCTTGCGCATCATCTAGTGAGCCCATTAGCAATTGAGCAACAAACGGCGCGTTTGGTTTATCGCTGTATGTAAGTTCTCTAAATATCTCATCCCGTTTTCTCATTATGCCTCTAACCTCATCTTCTTGTATTCCATTTTCCAACATGACACATTCGGTTAAAATCTCTGTCAATGCTATAAGTTGGAAAGGTAAGACAGATTTCATCTCATCTATGAAATTCGCAAAAAAAGGATGTGTTAAATTTGCTCTCGCAATACCTGATGCTAAATCTAATTTGGCTATGGGTAAATTAGGATTCAATGATTCCCACTTTACTTCGCTTATAATGCCTTGTTCTGTAGTAAGATTATCTTCTAGTTTGTCGATAAATTGTTGTTGCTCTTCTATAGTTGAAAAGCTAGGAATATCTGTCAAGAACAAATTTCCTATTTCTCCTGAATAGTATTTCTTCGCTACCGAAACAATAGGTTGTCTTGATAAACTTGCTGCCGCATATGATATTTTGGCTAAAGCAGTACAATTTTTTTCTTCCTCTTCAAGATTCTTAAAGTACCAATCTCTGATTTCTATAAATTTGCGCTTTATATATTGCTGTAGTTCTTCTAATGGCTCTGATGATTTGATAGATTCTCGTGTGGATGTTATGTAATCATTAAGTCCATCGGCCTCAATGACCATTCTTGTTCTGTTGAAGACACCATGTGTCAATGCATCCATTCCTAACAATGGGTCATCTATGTTAATAAGGCGTTTCCTAACTAATAAAAATATACC
>CAJOOW010000100.1 GCA_905236375.1 uncultured Alphaproteobacteria bacterium
CTTTTCTCAATTGAAAATTCTGATAAAACTCAAAGGTTTTTTCCACGAGCTTCGCAAACAATAAGATTCTTTATTGGAATTTATATACTCTTAATTGGCGTTTTTGTCATCGCTTTAAAGCTTTCGGGAATGAATGTGTTTGACTCTATTTGCCATAGCATTTCAGTGATTTCGACTGGAGGATTTTCGACGAAAAACAATGGAGTTAATTTTTTCAAAAGCAGCCAGATAGAAATCGTTATGGCCATAGGGATGTTCATTGGCGGAATCACATTTTTGGAAATAGTGAAATGTTTTAAAAACGGATTGAAGTCGTTTTTTAGCAATCAACAATCAATGGGATATATTAAATTAGTTGGTTTTATGATAATTGTTCCAGTCTTTTTGTCCACGATTAATAATACCGAAAGCATGTCACTTGCGGGAATTGCAACGCACACATTCCAAATAGTTTCTGCAATAACAACAACGGGGCTGGATTTTTCTAGAAGCTATCTAAGCTCAAATATTGTTTTGATTCTTCTAGCGATAATTGGAGGATGTTCTGGTTCAACAACTGGAGGAATCAAAATTTTTCGAATTCAAATTTTATTCGCTATTTTAAAAAATCATATTAAAAAGCTTGTTAGACCATTTGATGTTAGTATTCCCAAATATCAAGATAAGAAAATTGATGACAATTTAACTATTTCTGTTGTTTCATTCCTTGTAATTCTTGCCGTTGTTTTTGTTGCTAGTGTTATAGCTCTAGAATTTTTGACAGGGAAAAATAGTTCGGAATCCGCATATGCAACGGTGTCGTGTCTTTTCAATTTGGGTTATGGAGCTGATTTTGCAGATTTTTCTTCAACTTCTAAATTTGTTCTAATTTGCGATATGATCATTGGAAGGCTCGAGGTTATTCCGGTTTTCATTATATTCAATAAGCTTTTTTGGAAAAAATGAATTTTTAAGAATAAATTTTAAAATTTGACTCTGTTAGCTCCAATATGCGAAACTAAAATTGAGGGTTGGAAATTCTTGAGGGATTATGTTGAACGTTTTAATTGCTTATTTTTCAAAAGATGGAGAAAATTACGTTGATGGTCAGATAGTTAATTTGAAACAAGGAAACACAGAAGTTGTGGCTCAGAAGATCTGGCAACTAACCAGAGGAGATGCTTACAAGATAGAGACAGTCAAAAGCTATCCAGATGATTATTACGCTACAACGGATGTTGCAAAACAAGAACACGAAACCGGAGAAACTCCAGATCTTAAATCGCCACTGCCGGATGTTTCTAAATACGATATTATAATCTTAGGATATCCAATTTGGTGGGATACTTTCCCAGCGGCTGTTAAATCGTTTCTAAAGAGTTTTGATTTTACAAAAAAGACAATTCTTCCATTTTGCACTCACGAGGGAAGTGGGCTCGGTCGAAGCGAAAGAGATTTATTTGATTTATGTCCTAAAGCAGAAATAAAAAAAGGTCTTTCGATTTATGGCCATGCGGTCGACAATTCGGATGAATCCATCAGGAAATGGTTGTCTTCAAATGGACTAGCATAATTTTTGCGTGTCTTTTGATCAATAAGTTTTCGTTTAATTGCAGCAAGCAATAGACCTGTTAAAACTAGGATCAGAGTTGATTTATTTGTTGTTTTGTTTTATAATATTACTACTTTTGTGCGATTTTACAGGCTATTGAATGAAGAAAATATTATTTATAGTTTTTATGTTGTCGTTGAGTGGCAACATAAAGGCAAGTGATAATAATGTTTTACATCTAAATGAAGGGTTTGTATTTTTCCCATGCGTTTGTATGAATTGGACTGAGCAGAATGCAAATGGTCCCGATCATTTAGTGTTGTCGAGCGTTGATCTTTACGAGTTTGTTCCATACTCTCCATCAGAGAATTATACAGAAACTTCAGGCAACGATGATGAAGTTAGTCAGTTGTATGGAAATTTTCTCATTCCCGGAAGAACTGATGGCTATTGGTTGAGAAATATGCCTCCTAATACCGATAATATCGTGTTAGCCGTTTCCCAAACACAACATAGTTAAGAGTTGAATTCAGAGAGGGCGGTTCGGATTGATTGATCCGATGCCCTCTTTGTTTTGTCTCGCTCTTGCCTTCAATTTGGCGTTTATTTAATCGTGGATTGGTTAGTTTTGATTTAGGTTGAAATCGGTATTCTTAATCTGGATTATCCTGAATCTGATCTTGCTTTGCGTGTTCGCGCTTTGCTTTCTGTTTCTCAGCAAGCTTATAGAGTTTTGTCGTAACTTCTCCTAGCTGTCGTACTAATTGTAAAGTTTCAGGGTCTGCTCCGTCCAATTCTAGCTCAATATTTACTGGACCATTTTGATCTTCAAACATTTGCCATTTTTTAGAAAAGTCGTTCTTTGCTGGTTTTCGATCTGATGAGCCATCGCTGGTCTTTGTTGTGAAATCTGCATTAACCGTAATTGAATCATCTGATGGTACAGTTGTCGTAGCAATAGTTGGTGTTTTGGAATGTGTTTCGTGGCTTATCGCAGGCGTACCAAGTAACGCTCCACAACATAATGCTTTATCAACGACACCATCCAAGGTGCATTGCTTCCACGCTGATATCAGTTGAGATTCGGTTGGCAAAACGTTTATGAGATCTTTCACTTCCATGCTGTTTGTATACTCATACGTTATGCCATCTGGCCCCACTAGAAAGTGTCTATGCCCAAATGGTTTGCCACAAATACTGCTATTGTATAAATCATAAACAATGTCGCCTATTGTCTTCGGATTTACTTCAGAGGATTTAGAATCGCTCGACATTGGAGCTTCAATTTTAATATCAAAAAGCCCTTTTGTTAAAGGCATTGATCCTGCGAAATCAGTTTCATTTTGTGGATCAATGGAACCAGCTGCCATAACACTCGTTGCTGAAATAACTGTGGCTAACATTAATTTCGTGAGATTTTTCATAAGTTTCTCCTCAAATTTAAAATAAGTTTTTGCATTTTTCATTATGAAAGGAAAAAGTGAATTTTCGGTTAAGGAGACGAAAAATATTATTTTCTTGGATTACAATATTTTTTAACGGCGAGCAAAACATCTCTTGCGATTGGTGCTGCTGTGTGTGATCCTCCGCCTCCATGTTCAATCAAAATGGAGACGACAAATTGAGGATCATCAACTGGAGCATATCCAACAAAAACTGCATGTTCTTTTTTCCAATAATCACTTGATACTGTTTTGCCTTCTCTGCGCAATTGTTCGGTAATTCTAAAGACTTGTGAACTCCCGGTTTTCCCGCCAAATTGAAAACATTCATCATCAATTGCAGAAGCTCTTGCTGTCCCATAATTTGAATTAACAACGGCATTCATTCCATCAAGAATTATTTTGATGTGTTCTGGATCATAATCTAAAGCCGGTTTGTCAATAACTTCAAATGATTTGTTTAAATGAGGGGTTATTGGTTTCATGCCATTAACCAACATCGCAGTCATCTTTGCTAATTGCAATGGAGTTACTAAAACGAAACCTTGGCCAATTGACATATTAAGTGTATCGCCAGTTGTCCAGCTTTGTTTCTTTTTGTCTTTTTTCCAGGATTTTGTTGGAATAAGTCCAGATTTTTCATTTGGAAGATCGATGCCAGTCAATTCGCCAAGGCCAAAATCTCTAGCAGTTTTTGCGATTTCATCAGGAGAAAGCATTCTTGCAAGATTATAGAAAAAAACATCACAAGATTCAGCAATGGCATCTTCAAGATCCATATAACCATGCCCTCCGTATTTCCATTTCCAACAATGGAATTTGTGATTTCCAAGTTCGTAGCATCCATCGCAATTGAATCTAGTGTGCTTATTTATTATTCCTTTTTTAAGAGCTGTTAATGCGGTTATCATTTTAAAAACAGATCCCGGAGAATAAAGGCCGCTAATGACTTTGTTAATCATTGGTTTATATGGATTTTCATAAAGCTCTTTAAGAATATCTCTATCAATCTTTTTTGTAAAAATATTGGTGTCATAGCCGGGATATGAGACAAATGCTAAAATCGCTCCGGTGTGAGCATCCATAACAACGCATGATCCGCTTTCGTGTTGCGAGAGAATTTTATAAACTTCCAATTGAAGATCGAGGTTTATAGTCAATTGGATATCATGCCCTGGGGTTTCTTCAATGTTGTCTATATTCCTGATAAACTGTCTTCTTGCGTCAACTTCAACATGCTGAATTCCAGCCTTTCCAAATAATTCTGCATCATACTCTCTTTCAATGCATGTTTTTCCGATTTTAGCCATTGGGTGCGATAAAACAGAATTTTCCGAATTTTCAATATCTTCTTTTGTTGGGGCTCCAATATAACCGATCACATGTGATAGTGCCTCGGCATGCTTATACTCTCTTGTTCTGTTCTTCTCTAGGGTTATTCCCATAGTTATTGCCGCTACTATGCATAATCTTTGGAGATTCTCCTGATCTAAATCCTCCTTAAGTGTTATATATCGGTTTTCTGGAGTTATTATTTTTGGGGGATTGGCTATTTTTTCTTCGACATTTTCATTTAGATCATGAACCTTTGGCAGATTTCTTAGTAGCTTATCGCGATCAGCTTTCGTGAGCCCATTCAAGTCAAGATATGCTGAGTAGGTATATCGATTCGTTGCTAATTCTTGCCCTGTCGTATCCGTAATCGTTCCGCGCGTCGCTAGTATTCTTTGTGTTACAATCCTGTTCCTGTCAGATAATAATACAAAATGCGTCGCATTATAAATTTGCAAATATACCAGTTTCGCTATTACTATGAGCCCAAGAATTATCTGAGCTGTTCTAAATATAAATGCTCTAGTTAAGAAAATATGCCTGTCTTCGTGTCGATTGCTCATTTGAAATTATTAGGATTCATTGAATCGGATCCGGGGCTTCTTTTTCCTTCTTCTTTGAAGAATCTCCCACGGATCCCTTGTTCTTCTTATAATGCGTTTAGGTCCTTTTTAGAACCATTCCATTTGAGACCAATGGCATTTAGATCTGGCCCTGAATAACCACCAGCCCAATTGTCATTTAACATTGCTGTCGCTGTTTTTGCTCGGATCATCTGTTCTTTATTTAGTTTCGGATTAGATTCTGATTTGCGCTCACTTTTACCTTGCGAGGCTTTTGTTTGAGACATTTGCGTTGATTTCTTTCCCGATTTAGAGGACTTTGCTTTATTCTCTTTGCCTGCTTTCCAAACGTTCATTAATTGCGTTCTTATTGCCTCATTTTTAAGTTGAGCAGCACCTGTTGTTCCTATCTCTCTGTGAAACTCTTTGGAGTCTTTCACAGCTATAAAAACTGGCAATCCAGTTATCCCAAGCCTTGAGAGGACAGTCCTTTCGCCCAACAACACTATTTGAACATTGCTTGTCTTTATTCCAAATGAAGCTACTTTTTGTTTTATGCTTTCATACTCGTGCGGTGTTGGATCTTGCCAGTTTTGCAACTTATCGGCAGATGGAATATGAATTAGAATCACGTTTATTCCAGATTTATGAAGTTGGGCTAGATATTGAGCGGAGTCCGTTATGAATTTGTGGCAATTCGGACACCAGTCTCCGAAAAATATCACTGCTGCTTTTTTCAAGCTATCAACGCTTAAATCTCGCTTAACTAGTGTGTTTCTTTCATGATAAAAAACAGATGCTCCGAAGTCTTTCCACTGAACAATTCCTGCTTGTTGACCATTCTGTGGTTGCGCTTGAGAGATGTTCTGCTGAACAGCAGCTCCAGCGTTCGCAGGATAAACAGGTGGATTTGCGTTTTGTGCAGCTGTTTGCGGTTGAGTTACGATGTTTTGTTGTGCTATTACCGAAGAAGCCAGCAAAGGCAGAACGAAAAGTTTAATATTTTTCATAAAAACCCCAAAATTATGGCGCGCCCAGAAAGATTCGAACTCTCAGCCTTCAGATCCGTAGTCTGACGCTCTATCCAATTGAGCTATGGGCGCCTACAACTGTCCAATTGTCGCAAATATCATAAAAACTTTCAAGAGCTTTTCAATGATCTTTATGGCAGCATTTTGATAGGTTATGTCTTCCGAAATCACTATAGGTTCCCCTGGCGGTGTTATCAACTGTTTGCCGGTGTGAGGCCAACTTTCTAATTCATGATTTCGTGCAATCCTAAGAGTAACTTTTCTTTCGAAAAGTTCAAGA
>CAJOOW010000101.1 GCA_905236375.1 uncultured Alphaproteobacteria bacterium
CAGTTCTTTTTCCAGCAACTCGGCTGCACTCCGTTGTATCAGTTGGTCTTCGCTATAGTCCTTTGCCATAATTATTTAGTATGTTTTAGTCCATAAAAATGAATCCTATTAAAAAACACTTTAGGTTAAGCACATTATGAAGCTTTTAGTTGCTCTATCATCAGATCTAATTCTTTATAAATTCGTTCTTCAACATGATTACTTTTTAGCACTGTATTACAGCTCTCTTTCAATAAGGAAATAATCTGATCTGAAAGTTCATCTTGTTCAAATAGTTTAGAAATATTGTCAAGATTCTGTAAACCTTGTTTTCTGTAATGTCTGTGAATATTATTGAGAACGACATCTATTGGCGAATTGTTGCTATTATTATCAGCATACTCCCTGAAAAAATCACTATTTCTTTCTTCAGCTTTCATTTTTGCTAACATTCTTGGCAATTTCTTGTTTCCAATATCATCTTTCTTAAAAAACTTTGACATAATATCAAGCATACTTATTGTTTCATATGATGCTTTAAAGTTTGTCTCTGCCATACAAATTATGTCATAATTAATTTTTTTTGAATCCAACTTTAAATTCATTATAGAAAGACGATTTGCAAACTTCAAGGGTGGATAAATATACCAATATGCCCTCTGGTAATTCTCTACAAGTTTTTTACGCATAGGTATAATTGTTGTATCCAATGTAATTAGGTATGGCTCATCAACAAACCCTTCTGTATTAATAAAATTAGTTTGATCGGAGAGAAAATGCATACATAGAACATCATTGTCCCTCGCTTTAGAGCCCTTAGGATGATTTCCCAAAATAAAATCATAATCCTTTCTAAACACGGTTAGATTTGAAGGAGTGTCTATAGCCTTTATCACAACACCAATATTATTCAAGATACTAACAACTAACGAGTCCGCTTTAGTGACAAAGCCATAATAGTCATCAGGGAGTTTATCATCTGTATCCAACAAATCTTCCATATAATCTTCATAGCTAAAATTTTCAGAGCCTTCAAGCTCACTTAAATAGAGGAAGAAGTTATAAAATATATTCTTAGAGGGTCCAAAATCTTTGACAAATGGTACATTCACAAAACGTTTTAAATTGTATGCTTCATAAAGATGATTAGAAATTTCTCTAATGTAATCAGATGTCGTAAATAGACTCAAATAGTTTTCGGATTCTTTCAACTGCTTATACAATATTTTACCAGCTTCATATAAAGAATCATCATATGGTACATCTTGATAATCAACACATAGAAACTGTAACAATATCTGTGTGTCAAGATAAACTATTCTTTTTTGTGTACCTAAGAAATTCTCTAAACTATCAGAATTAAATAGGCTTGTGAACAAAGTCGTTGCTGACACTTTATTAAGATACTCACTATCAGAAATAATATCCAGAACTTTTTTAACTATATTATTCGCATCTTTTTTATCAATTCCCTTTTTTATCAGAGAATCAAAAAGACTAATAACGAGTTTTCTCTCTGCCATTTCTGAATCATCCGTGTGATTTAAAGCCGCAAGTTCGCTATTATTCTGTGCTTTGTATATTTCCAAAATAGCTTCTAAAATAGCCCGCGACATCCTTTTCAGCCCATATTCATCAAGGCATTCCTCAAATTGTCTTAGCAATCTTTCTTCTGTTGCTGTAGTCACAGCTCGAATTTCTTCTAATTTTATTTTATAATCATCTTTAAGGGTGTATTTTCCATTATCATAATGAATTATTTCATCTTTTATACAACGGGAAATAGCATCATCAAATGCACGAGAAGAAAGATTTGGAAGTGGCTCCATTAATAATTTTTTTAGTTCGCCAACTTTTTGTGGACCCATTACCAATAAATAGTATTGAATATATGAGCTTATAAAACTATTCTTCAAATCCGCAATTTTATTTCCTGTTGTAAAAAGATCATATAATATTTTGTCCTTTTGATTGAATTTTGCAGGTTGAATATGATAGGAAGAAGAATTTGAAATCAAGAAATCCTTTAGAGTCTTATCATTTTCTATTGCATCTCCTATAACATTTGTAGAAAAAATATCTAAGGTAATGCCAAATTCCAAATCAGCATACTCTATTAAAGTTTCTTGATTATCTGTATCAGATAAACAAAAACATTCCAACTTATGAAAAACTTTCTCATTTGCATGTTCGGCAATTTGGGGAAGGTTTGCATCTATGAAAGACTTTATATCATCTGTTACATCAGGGACATACGCAAATCGTTTAATCTCTGAGCCGTTTCGCAAAATAGTCAGTATAAAAGTATTAGCCCACTCGCATTTGTCTATACTAGCAGTTTCTCCTTTATATTTAAATAAGAAGAAACGCTTTACAAACTCTAGCAAAAGATCACCTTTTAATTCTTTTGCCAATTGAATATATTCTTCTTTCAACATAATTATAAGTATTTTAACATTGTTCTTTTTATTTCAATAATATTATCAAAAATGGCCACAATCTTATCAGCAGTGACGTATAATTCATTTTTGGCATTATCAGGAATTGAACTAATAAAAAGGAAATATTCATTAGATTTTATACTATCCACATCATCTATAAGATCTGTACTAATGTACAATTCTTTAGAAATTATAAAATCTGTTCCCACATTAATTGTATTTACAAGCTTGTCAATAAGAGCAATTTTATCAGATGTTAGCTTTGTTAGTGGTGCGTTTTCTATATATTCCCCTCCTGTGAGATCTTCAAATACTTGCTTGGGATTTGTTTTTTCATCCCATTTATTTTGATTAATAGATAATGAAAAATCATCTATTGCATTGACTATTTGGCATAACAATTTCTTTACGCCTCTATTTGCAATTCTCTTCCTTCTCAGGAAAGGAATTGTATCAGAAAGGGAAAAGAATATTACACCTGCAATATAACTATATGAAAGATTTTTGATTATATTATTTATTTTCTCTACAAAAGAAATATCTTTGTTTATCGAGAATAATTCAATTCTCAACGATTCAAATTCGCAGGCTAATACACAATATATACAGATAATTAACAATATCCATAGGGGAGCTGTTTGCTTGAAATAGCTACAATATATAGAATCCTTTTTCATGTTCTTATAGATTGTTGTTTTGCTTCTATCTCCCCACTCATCAGCTTGGGAAGCAAACGGTCACGAGCCTCGGTGAGGAGGCGGATTTGAGATTGAAATGCAATAACTCCTGAAATATAATTTGAAGATTCTTTTTCAAACTCATTCAACAATTTA
>CAJOOW010000102.1 GCA_905236375.1 uncultured Alphaproteobacteria bacterium
CCAACAACTCTAAATGAGATAAAAGCATGCATTGTAAAATCAATAAAAGGCAAAAATGTTGTTTGTAAAGGAAAAGATAAAGAGACAATAGTTGTGACTCTTGATGAGAAATGTTATCCAGATGCAAAATTAAAGGACGGCGATGTTGTTCTTTGTCGAAAAATCAAAAAGGATGAATATGAGCTTTATCAAACTCCTGAAATTACAGGAGGCATTATCGTCATGGATTCAAAAACAGGAGATGTTTTGGCTTTATCTGGAGGATTTAGCTCTGATCTAACTTCATTTAATTGCATAACTCAAGCGATCAGACAACCGGGATCAACTATCAAGCCATTTGTATACGCTGCAGCACTAGAAAATGGCAAAGATGAATACGATATAATAGAAGACAAGCCAGTAACAATAACTTTAAAAAGCGGAGAAAAATATTCGCCTCATAATTATAATGGAAAAGTTTATGGAGAAACGTATCTGCGAGACGGAGTAATTTATTCAAGGAATTTGTCGACTATTAACATGGCTCGTGAAATTGGAATGAAAAAAATTTCAGAACTTCTTAAATCGATGAATTTAACAAAAAAGAATATTCCGATTTCTGCAGTTCTCGGCTCCGTTGAAGTCACTCCTATTCAGCTAATTACTGCTTTTTCTGCTTTTTTTAATGATGGGAAGATGGTTTTTCCAAGATTTATTATTGAATTGAAACAACGAAATCATTCAATTCCAGATGATGTTTTAAAAAGCATCTTATTTCGGCATCAAGATAAAGAAGTTTTGTCCAAAAAGACAGCGGAATCTATGAAAAACATACTTCATGATGTTGTTGTTTATGGAACTGCCAATTCTATACATGAACTTGAAGAAATGTTCCATATAAAACTTTTTGGAAAAACTGGAACTACAAATGATTTTAAAGACGCTTGGTTTTTAGGGGCAATTGAAAAAGGGGATAAAACTCTGCTGGTTTGCACATTTATGGGATACTCAATTCCAAAATCTATGGGAGAGCATCAAACCGGAGCAAGAGTTGCCCTGCCAATTTTCGCGAATTTTGTCAGAGAAAGATTTAGAAACGATTAAAAAATTATTTTAATCTAAAAAGCTTGATTTCGAGTTGCGTAACAACGGATAATGAAAATATAAGCTTATAAAAAGGGTTTGAAATATGAAATTTGTAAAGTTGCTCTTTGTGAGTTTTTTAGCCGCTTCAATAGTTGGATCGAATGTGGCAAAAGCGTCCCAAAAAGTCCAAAATTTTGAACATTATCTATCATGGGAATATGGAACGTCGGTTGATCCAAAAAGTTTAAAAGAAGATTTTAAATTGAGAATAACATTTCAAAGCGTTAATGGAAAAAGCTATTTGCTGTTATCAATGAATGAGGCTTTAAGAAACAGAATGCCTGAGGAGCTACGAGGCAAGTTGGATTATTATGGCACTTTTTATCATTATGCAAGTGATCCAGAAGCACTCAAATGGCAAGGTTTTAATAAAATTTCTTCAGATGAGGAAGCAAAAAACCGTCTTGGAGATGAGAAGACCAATCCTCAAGTTCTTACAATCAATGACGCAGCTGCATTAATTAGTGGAGTTGACGTTATTTTCTATACCGGTTTTGGAATATCATCTTCAACTAGTTCAACTAATACAGCAGAAATCGAGCGCTCCCTTGATCTTAAAAGTGCTCCAGATAAAGACAAGTCACATCATGTTATTGAAGTTGCTATTAAGTTGTTATCGAATCCAGATCAATATCTTAAAATGTATGAGAAAGCGATAAGACGAACCAGCATTCAAAAACCGACTGATGCGCATTGGGCAATTGCGAAAATGACAAAATCTCCAGTTCTGACAGAGAATTATGACAATCTCCATCAACAAACTTCTGTCGAAACATTATCTGCTAAGGATCTCAAAGATAAGACTCGCCTAAGCTCTATGCTACGAAACGTCGAATATCTTATCACTGTTGGTTTAGTCTATGATGAAAGTGGTGTTTTAAAACTTTTCAAAGATGTAAACAAACAAGGGAAAATAATAGCTTTCGGAGACAGAAAACCTTATTATCTTTCAGCGGATGATTATTTCGTTCCAGGAGATGTTCAACAAACGATTCCTGCTTTGAAGCGTCATTTGCGATAAAAATAACAAGCATTCATGGATTAATACAAATCCATCTCCAAAGATGCTAAGATAAACAAAGACTGAGAAAATTTGCAAGAATTATGGGAATTAACGTCAGGTCTGTAATCTTTATAAATGGAATAGTCATTTGCTGTCTTGCTGTTGCTATGACCATTCCAATGCTATTGGATCTGATTTTCTATTCAGAAAATTGCGTTAGAGTCTTCGTTCCTTCGATAATAGCTAGTATTTTCTTCGGTAGTATGATGATATTTTCTTGCAGAGTGCATGGAAGAATGTCATACACGCAAAAAGATGTTTTTTTGCTGGTTGTTTCAATGTGGATTGCAACATCATTAATTTGCGCTTTTCCTTTTTATGTTTATTCAGGAGTCAATTTAAACTTTATGTCAGCGCTGTTTGAATCGGTTTCTGGAATAAGCACGACTGGAGCAAGCATTTATCATGATGTTGAAATATTGCCAAAGGCCATTAATCTTTGGAGGTTTATTCTTCATTTTATTGGAGGCGTTGGAATTGTTGCCATTGGG
>CAJOOW010000103.1 GCA_905236375.1 uncultured Alphaproteobacteria bacterium
CGTCTCTTGCCTCCATCCCAAATTTATGGAGTGAATTCGGATTGCCAAAAACCTCTGAAAAATAGGGGAGCATTTCGCTAACAACTTTCGTATCGCAAGGAGTCGTCGCTGCATAATCAAGATATATCATTTTTTCGCTCCTATCCCCTAAATTCTATATTCGGATTATATATCAGAATACTTAATCCTGTAAAGAAATTTGCAGTTGATGAAGTTGTAAGTCCTGGATATTAATCTCCCTCTTCTTACTCTCCGTCACCCTCAGCTTCACCTTCACTCTCATATTCAATTTCGGAGGGAGCATCCAACTGCGAAATTTGTTCTTCTTCGTCTCTCGGAAGATATGTGTCTATCATATGGTGTAGAGGATTTAGTAGAAAGTTAGTCGCATTGTGAAAGTACCACGGAGAATAATAATAGGCAGATCCAAAATGATGGGTATAGCCGAGGTCATCTTCATACTTGTAGTAGCCCATTATGCGCCGTCTATCAATAATTCCAAACTCCGTTTCTTCATCAAGTCTTTTATTTCCGCTTTGTATCTCTCTTCTAAAAAAGTCAACTAGTGCTCTTGTGCTTTTAGCCTCTGGTTCACCAGTTTCTGGTTTCTTATATGAGAGTATGTTTAGTGTCTTTTCTTTTTCGTTCCATTCATAGTCTTGCGTAAGTCGATAATATAACGGTTCGCTATATTCGTTGTTGTTAGTTCCTTTGCTGCTATATTCTTTTATGATATCTTTCAATCCTTCGTCTGAACTTCTTAACATTGTCTTAAACGTTGCTCTTATCTTTTCTTCGTTATTGTGTCTATCAACTTTAATACATCCAAACTCTTTTAATATTAAACATGGTAGGAAACCAGGGGTTAACAGGTGTTGTCCCCAGCCTATATCGCTAAGCTCATTCTGGTTGCTATAAGATACAAATCTGATAGCTTCGTTATGTGTATCTAAATAATTGTCGATATTAACTTGATTAATATACTTTTCTATATCTTTTGCTGCATCTTCGATTTTTTCTGCGTACTCTGCTCCACAGCTAATGCGCAATAATAGTGTAATGTACCTTAAGTATTTCTCTATCGGGATGTCGTCGATCCGTGAACTGCTCATTTCTTTGATAGCTTTTTTTATCTGCTGTATATCCGAGTCAGCAATGCCTTTTATGTCCGCTTTATTAATAATATCTATAATGTCGTTAACTTCTTTATATATTGTGTTAGCAGCGTATTTAGTTAATTTCTTCGATACTTCCCCATCGGTATTTTTGCAGAGTAGTTGCATGATAGAACTTAATATATCACGTTTAGCGAATCTGAATTCGTGGAAATTAATACTACCTAAATAATTAACAAATACAATGTAGTTCCAATTGGCAGGAGTTAGTTTGTTTAGAGCGTTTTTGTCATCAAAATTAACTCCGCAATCAATTAGTTTAAAAGTATCAGATTCAGCAAACAACCCTCTTCTTAGAATCTTATCCTTCAATAATTGAGGGATCGTTTTATAAATAGTTTCTTCAAATTTCGAGGTATTCCTCCAAGATGTATCAGGTATTGGAGAATTATTTGGCCGAATTTCATTTATGTAATCAAGTTGACTATTGTTTGATCGCCAGCTTTCGTCAAAGGCAAATTCAATGAAATCATCTATGAGTTTTTTTGTCGTCTCGCCATCAGGCTCCCTTTCAGATGCCTTTACGCCTGTGCCGATACTTAATAGTGCAAATCCGATAACTGCGGATAATTTCAATTTATTAAGAAACATTTTTATATCGCTACAAAAAACCATCCTATTTTAATTATAGCAGAAAAAAAAAGTCGATAAAGACTTTTACGCTTCTCCTGTTTAAAATAGCAAGAATTTCGCATTTACTCTTCCCTCAATCTCTTTACCAAATATATTGCTGCAGCAACAATAAGAAGAATTAGAGAAATTGCCATTATTGCAGGCATTGAGTCGAATCTTCCATCAACAATAACATCAGCTCCAACATATCCAATGAAGCATCCAGTGCTGGCCCAACAAAGCCCAGAAAGAATATTAAATATAACAAATCGTGCTGGTTTTATCTTTGCCGATCCAATTATTAAAGGACTAATGGTCCTAATTCCATAAATGAATCTGAAAGCAAAAATGAAAAACGCATCCATTTTATGAAGCAATTTAAAAACCCTTGCGCGAGCTTGAAGAAGTTTCGGAAATCTTCTAACAAGCCAATCTGTTCCTAGTTGATATCCAATGAAGAATAAGAATTGATCCGTGAATATCGTGGTTGCTATCGAAACCATAAAAACTTTCGAAAGTGACAAATATCCAAGAGCTGCCAAAGCGCTCGCGGTTATTAATATTACTTCTCCCTCAAATAGGGAACCAATCATAACTGCCAAATATCCCCAATTCTTGACAAACTCTGTGACTACTCCTGAATCAATCATTTGTTTAGATTATTGTCCCTTCCTTGAGAGCGCCTTTTTTGATCGAAATATCTGTTAGTATCGTTTCTCCGGAAATTGTCGTTTGACCCATTATTACTTGTGGAATAGTGCCAACAGGAAGCCAAACATCACATCTGCTTCCAAATCGGATAAGACCAAATATTTCTCCTTTGTTGACTTTTTGACCTTCATGAATTTCACAAACAATTCTTCTCGCAATAACTCCCGCAATTTGGCTAAAAGCCATCAGATTTTCGGATTCGTTATTTACTTCAACAACTACTGTGTTCTTCTCGTTAAAAACACTGGCTTTATCCAAGGATGCATTTAAAAAAGACCCAGGTTGATATATGATGTTTGTGACTTTTCCACTAACCGGAAGTCTGTTAACATGAACATTCAAAATGCTGAGGCAAATGCTGATTCGATAACGCTGTTCTGTTCCAAGTCCTAACTCAGGAGCCGGGGTTTCAAAATTAATTCCGACAATTTTTCCATCGGCTGGACTGACTATTAAGTTGGGATCTGTTGGAACAGCTCTTTTAGGGTTTCGGAAAAAGAAAGCGCAAAAAGCGGTAAGAATTAATCCAAACCAAGCCAATGTCGTTGAGAAAAACAGAAAAATGAAAGAAAAAGCAGCTCCAGCGGCAATGAACCTAAAACCTTCTTTATGAATTGAAAAATCTACTCCGCAAAAAACCATAAAACAATCTCGGAATTTTGAATCACGTCGATATTTTATCATATGTTTTTTGCTTAACGCTACAGATAAAATTTTTATAAAGTTAATAAATTAAAAACGGAGAGAGACTCCCGGTAAGGAAGAGATAAGAAAAAATTATTCAAATATTTTTCATATAAGACGTTTTAAAGTTTTTGAGGCAGAAAACATACACAATGTGGATCGTTGTCGTTTTTCGTCTTTGCTCAAAATTTTTCTCATTTTCACAAAATCAAATTTTATATTTTATTCACAAATGTAATTTTGTTCTAGCTTATGAAATCCTTTTTGTGTTAAAATACACTGAACGATTGTAGGAGCGTAGCTCAACTGGTAGAGTTCTGGTCTCCAAAACCAGCGGTTGGGGGTTCGATTCCCTCCGCTCCTGCCAAATCGTAGTAAAGTGTTCTTTAAAGAATGAAGGGATGGAAATGAGTTCGTTGTTCGGCATTAAAAGACTGTTCAATTTTATAGGAGAAGTTAAGGCTGAAATAGACAAAGTTACTTGGCCATCTCGTAATGAAGTTGTTATAACTACCATTGTTGTTTTTGCAATAGCGCTTGTCGCTTCTTTGTTTTTTGCTTTAGTGGATACCGCTTGGTATCGCGTTGTCCATAGTATCATCGGAGGATAAAGGATGTCTGGACAAAAGGCAAGATGGTATATAGTTCATGTTTATTCTGGCTCTGAAAATAGAGTTGCACAATTGATTAGAGAGAATGCGGAAAAGAAGGGTTTATCAGATTTTATTGAAGAGGTTTTTATTCCAACCGAAGAAGTTGTTGAAATAAAAGGTGGAACTAAAGTCAATGTTGATAAAAAATATTTTCCTGGCTATGTCTTGGTAAAAATGGTTCTGAATGATGAAACATGGCATTTAGTCAGAACAGTCCCTAGAGTCTCCGGCTTTCTGGGAACAAAAGGGAAACCTTCTCCAATAAGTGAGGCGGAAGTAAAAAGAATTACAGAACAGCTTAAAGCCTCGGCTGAAATGCCTAGGAGCACTGTTACTTACGAGGTTGGAGACCAGGTTAGAATCATTGATGGAGCTTTTGCTTCATTTAGTGGCTTTGTTGAAGAAATTGAAGA
>CAJOOW010000104.1 GCA_905236375.1 uncultured Alphaproteobacteria bacterium
AAGGGATTTCGGCTTTTGACGTCGTTAATTCATTTTCTGAAGATGAATTGGGAGAAATTATCTGGACATATGGAGATGAGCCAAAATCAAGGAAGATCGCCTCTGAAATTATAAAAGAAAGAAAAAAAGGAGTTATTAAGACGACTTTTCAATTGGCTGAGCTTATCCACAGGGCCATTGGTTTATCGTCGAAAACTAAACAGTTTTCTAAAATTGATACGGCAACAAAAACTTTTCAGGCAATTAGGATTTTTGTTAATGATGAGCTGAGAGAAATAAGTGAAGCCCTTGAAACTCTAACTGATATTCTGAAAAATAATGCGAGAATTGCGATGATTTCGTTTCATGCCTTGGAAGATCGGATTGTAAAAAGCTGGGCAAAGTCAAGAAAAAATTGTATTTTTTCGATTAATAAACAAATAATTAAGCCAAAATTTGTAGAAATTGCAAAAAATCCGCGATCAAGGTCTGCAATTTTGCGTGGTTTCGTGTATAATAAAAGTGGGGCGGAAAATATTGGAGTTCGAGGCCAAAGGTGAATAGAGGTGTTTTTGTTTCATTGATATTTTTAGTTCTCATTGGGTTTTGCGTCTCTAGAGTAAAGTATGAAGTTGTTTTTTTGAAAGACCGTCTAAAAGAAATCAATGAAAAATTAGAGAAATGTGACGATGATTTTAAAGTTTATAATGCCGAGTGGAGTTATTTAAACGATCCGAAAAGGTTGAAAATTCTTGCTGCAAAATATTTTCCAGATATGAGGCCTACTGAAAATAAGCAGGTAATTAGTTATGACGTAGTTATCTCGAGTGATTTAGAGCAGAATGCAACTAAGGCCTTTGGTTCTTTTTTGGATGAAACCATAGCAGGAGAAATGGAGGCTCAATGAGAAGATGATAGATTTTTCTGTTAGAAACATCTTCAGATCACTCTTTGAGGGCTTCTCCTTATGGAGAAAATCTCAAAATCATGCGTCTTTGATGGATGCCTTAAGAACCCGAATAATCTTTTCCGGAGTTTGTGGAATTGTCATGTTTTTGGGAATAGCTTATAGATTGGTTGATGTTATGATTATCAGCCAATTTAAGCACATTCAAGAGAATGCCTATCCTCAAGAAGAAATCGTTCAAAAAGCAGATATTGTTGACAGAAACGGAGAACTTATTGCCACAAGTCTCACAACTGCTTCATGCTATGCTGATCCTTCAGTTATAATTGATATCGATTCAACAGCAGAGAAGCTTTCTAAAATTCAAGGAATGCCGTCTTGCGAGAAGATCAAACACAAATTGCAGGATAAGAAAAAGCATTTTGTTTGGATATCTCGACATGTTACCCCAACAATTCAAGAAGTTATTATGGATCTAGGATTACCTGGTATTAAATTTCAGAAAGATTATAAGAGAGTTTATATTCATAGAAATCTTTTTTCTCACGTCATCGGTTACACAGATGTTGATGGAGTGGGGACTTGTGGTCTTGAATGTCAATATTCTGACAAATTAAGGGAAAAGAGATCACTTAATAAAAAATTGATAACGACTTTGGATATAAGATTGCAATCGATTGTTTATGAAGAACTTTCCAAAGCTGTTGAGAAATTTAATGCTAAGGGAGGCAATGCTATTTTAATGTCAGTTGATGGAGAAGTGTTGTCTATTGTTTCTTTGCCAGATTTTGATCCGAATAATCTAAGAGAGATTAAGACTGAATCGATGTTTAACAGAAATACTCTGGGCGTTTTTGAGCAGGGTTCTATTCTGAAAATTTTAAATGTTGCGATAGCTTTGGATTCTGGATCTGCTGGGCTTAGTTCAGTTTTTGATGCCTCAGAAGCTATTCATATAGGCCGGTTTAAGGTTACAGATTTTAAGGGAAAAAACAGGCCTTTGACCCTAGCAGAAGCTTTCGTATTTTCTTCAAACATTGCATCTGCTAGGATAGCCCAAAAATTTGGCCCAACCGTTCAAAAAGAATACATGAAAAGGTTTGGAATGCTTGATAAGCCGATCCTAGAGATTCCTGAGATCGGGCACTCGATTGTACCTGTTAATTGGACTGAAACGACTTGCATGACTGTTTCGTATGGATATGGGCTAGCAGTGACTCCATTGCAATTGTTAACAGCAGTAACTTCCATCGTAAATAATGGCCGAAAAATTGAGCCAACATTGCTTTTTGGAAAGCCAAAGAGTGCTCATCAAGAACAAATTGTTTCGACGAATACATCTGAATTGGTTAGAGAATTAATGAGAGCGGTCGTTTGTTTTGGAACTGGGAAAAAAGCTGCAGTTGCTGGCGTTCCAATCTTTGGAAAGACGGGGACCGCTTACAAACGCATAGGAAGAGGGTATGGTGCAGATGGAAATAGACAAAGAATAACAACATTCCTAGGAGGATTTCCTAAAGATAAACCACAATATATGCTTCTTGTTTCATTAGACGATCCGAAAGCGACTTCAGAAACCTTTGGATTTGCAACAGCTGGATGGAATATTGCGCCCACAGCACGCAAAATTTTTGAAAGAATAATTCCAATACTATATGATGGAGCTGTTGCTGAAGAATCACCATTGAAAGTCACTAAATATCTAAAATTGGATAATTGATGATAAATTGGTCTGATACCGGAATTGTCATTGCGACTCACCGCCATGGAGAAAAATACAAGATCGTA
>CAJOOW010000105.1 GCA_905236375.1 uncultured Alphaproteobacteria bacterium
TATATTTTGATTCCATCACTCTTCCTGCTTCTTCAAGCTCGTGATTCTTTTTGGCTAATTTATAACTCAAAGCATTGAGCTCTTCGATTTTCTGGAGGTTTTGAAGTTCAAGTTCTTGATTTGCCTTAATTTGATCAAGGAAATTCTGTCTTTTTGCTTCAAATTCTTTTTGCATATCTTGAATGAATCTTTCTTTTTCTTCATCAATTTCTTTTGCCTTAGCTACTAGGATCTTTAGCTCTGTCTTTAGATTTCTAACTTCGCCTCTCAAAATTTCGATCTCTACAAAATTATCAGATTCTGACTTTGAGGCACTAGTTTTAAAAGAATTATACTCGTTTGTTAATGCTTTCAGCTGCTTTGTCTTACGATTCAACTGATTTGTCTTGGTTTTAATCTGTTTATTCAAAGTGTTTATTTTTGCATCATATTGTTTTTTCTGAGTTGTCTGGTTTTGTTTAGCCTTTGCATCAGCGTCTTTCCTGGCTTTTTCGATTGTTGCAACTTTTTTCGAAAGAGCTGTTTTTTCACTTTCCTTTTTCTGAACTTCTTTTTTCAAGTTGTTAATTGAATTTTCGAGGTTCTTCTTGGTTGTGTCGAAATTTTTCTTGGCTTGATTAAGTTCATTTGTCGTCTTCGTTTTTTCACTTGTCAACTTCGCCAAATCAGCCTTTGCCTTTTTTTCATAATTTGCCTTATCGTTTGAAAGTTTCTTGTAGTTGTTATTTGCAGTATTTAAATTGGATTTTAAAGTTTTGATCTGATTTTGGTTATCTGAAATTGTTTTTTGAAGATCCTGCTTTTCTTTGTTAAATTGAGTGTTCAACTGATTTCTCAATTTGTTTTCTGCATTTCTAACTTCTTTTTGCATTTGAGACTTGCTGTAAAGTAATCTAGCATTCGCATCAAAAACATCAAAACTTTCGGAAACAACCCCAACAAAATGAGTCATAGCGAGCAATAAAAGTCCCTTCTTTAGCGAGCCTTGCATATTATAAAAATTCATCGTATCTCCCGTGATAACAGAGCCCTACTCTAAGTAGTCTATCCCTATATAGTTAAAAAAAAGTTAATTTTTCAATATTTTTTTAATCAGTTACGGATTTACAAGCCGGGCGTATGTCACGGCCGGCTTGTTGTATTTTAAAATTTGCAATTTAGGTGTTTACGCATTAGGTGCAGATGGCGCCGATTGTTCAGGGGCCATATTCGGGGATTCCGCTACATAACACATAAATGTTATTGGTTTTTGTCCCCTCGCAAAATGTCGTTTTTGCCTGTGCTGTCTTCCAGCATTAGATATCTGAGTCGTCCCAGATTGAGCCACGGCTGGTTGTATTTCATTTGTCGCCGTTTGAGCAGTATTAGCATTGGCTATCTGAGTCGTTCCAGGTTGAGTCACTGTTGGTTGCGCTACATTTGTTGTCGTTTGAGCAGTATCGGCACTGGCTATTTGAGTCGTTCCAGGTTGAGTCACTGTTGGTTGTGCTGAATTTGTTGTCGTTTGAGCAGTATCAGCACTGGCTATTTGAGTCGTTCCAGTTTGAGCCACGTTCTGTTGAAGCGCCGTAGACTGTCCATTTTGCGAAATGCGTTGCCAATTCGAATTTCGTCCATTGACTCCATTTCGTCTCTGAATACGATTAAATGGGTTTCTAAATTGTCCAGATGCAATTTTCTGTTTCAAAGCATCAACATCTTTCGTGAAAAAATACGTAGATCCTTCGGTCATCTCCGCAGGAAACGAAATTCCTTCTGGCGGAATCAAAATATTCCCGTTTTTATCAACAAAACCGATTTTGTTCGTTGTTGGGGCATTAGTTGATGTGGCAACAGGAGCTGGCGTTGGGGCCGTTTCAGTTGCAACTACAGGAGCTGCTTCAGCTGGGGCCGTTTCAGTTGCAGCTGCCGGGGTTGTATCATCCGAAACTATTGGGGTAACGTCTGCTTGCGCCATCGGTTCTGATGAAATTGCCTCAGGTGTCTTATTTTCCATGGAAGTTTCAGTTACCGTTGTTTCTTGAACCGGCATCGCAGCTGTCGACGTTACTTCCGTCGATGCGTTATTTTGTGATCCTTCATCAAAAGTCGGCAAGGTTGTTTCATTATTCGAAGAACTTTCAGCCGAAGCCGGAGCCGTATTTTGAGGTTGTTCAGCTGCTTGAGCTTGTGTTTGCTCAGGCGCTTGAGCTGGTTGCTGATTTTGTTGCGTCAAAGTATCAGCTGCTGTTGTCAATAAATTATTCAAAACACCAGCTGCTGTCTGCGTTTCTGCCATGCAATCAGGTGTCATTCCGCCTGCAAGTAAAATTCCTGCAGACAAAAGAAGTGATTTTTTTAAGTTTGTAATCATGATTCCCAATTATACTTCTATATAGATCTCTCTAATGATAATTGTAAAAAAAGATTGTTAATTTTGTGTTAACAAGAGTAAAATTTTTTTATGGATCCTCAAAAAAGTTCTTAAACTCATTGGAAATACAGCGTTAGACTATGAAAAATTTTTTGAATTATTATCACGATGAGTTGCTTTTTTTGCGTCAAAGGGGGGGAGAATTTGCAAAAATCCATCCAGAAATAGCAAGCAAATTGGATATAAAAAACGGAGAATCAACTGATCCTCAAACTGAAAGAATCATTGAATCAGTTGCATTTATGTCTGCAAAATTGTCTCAGAAAATCGATGATAATGCTCAAAATATCGCTTTTCACCTTCTTTCAGCCTTATATCCAAACCTCATAAATGTCTTTCCTCCATGCAGTGTTGTTCAATTTGAATCAGAAGAAACTGTTTCATTGTTAGATAAAATCTTTGTCGATAAAGGAACAAACCTTTTTGTGAAATCAAAAAATGGAATGGAGTGTCAATTTAAAACTCTTTATCCTGTAACAATTTATCCAATAAACATTTCTGAAATCAATTTACTAAAAGCCGCGAAGAAACTAGGCGGAGATGATGGTTGGTGTCTTGAGATTAAAATCGCAACAAATTCGCTTCCTCTTGAGCAAATCCGGCCAGATGACATCTTATTTCACATAAATTCAGACATAACTGAAAACGCCTTAATGATTTATGAGTCGATTTTTTCGGATCCAAATAGAAATATCTTCATGAAAATTGGAGATCGACATATTGCTATTGATCAAAAAAACTTTATTCCTTGCGGATTTAGCGAAAATGAAACGGTTTGCCCAGTTTCTCCTTATTCAACAAATTGTTTTCAGCTTTTTCAAGAAATGCTTCATTTCAAACGAAAGTTCATGTTTTTCAGGATTTTGAATCTCGGAAAGTTAATGGCTGAAAATAATTGTCAAAACGTTAATGAGCTATCGATAATTATTGATATAAAGGTTAATGATGAACGTTTGCTAGAAATTGTAAAAAAAGACTCAATTATCATTAACGCAACGCCAATCGTGAATCTTTTTGAAATAACGTCAGATCCTTTTAGATTTGACGGAACTCAATCGAAATATATGCTTTCTGCAGATCAAGCGAGAGATGAATCTATTGAAGTTCATTCAATTTCAGAGCTCCATATTATCAATAACGAAACGAAAGTTGATGAAATCATACAGCCTTACTTTTCGCTAAGAATCGACTCAGATACAAATATTATCCATGATCTTTATTGGCTCCATTCGAAAGAATCATCTGAAATCCGCCACCTTGAAGGATTTGACACTTATATATCATTTGTCGATACGAAAATGGATCCCAAAAAAATCTATGCTGATGTTGTTTATGCGAAAACTTTATGCACAAATCGCTATGCCACAAGGGATATCCCTGTTTTTTCACGAATTTATGTGGATAGCGTTGAAACTGCCGGATATTATGCTAAATTGCTTCACAAAACAACAGAACCCGTCTCATTTTATGAAAGCTCAACGGCTCTTTGGAATTTGATTTCCCAGCTAACTTCTAATCATATGAGCATTGCGAAATCCGAAAATCTCATGGCTTCCGTTAGAAAAATATCTGAAATATTCTCTGCAAACAATCGCCTGAAAGTCGATGAACTTTTCAATGGAATTAAGTCATTCTCAGTTGGAGATATTGTTAAAAGATTTGGAAAAGACGCCTGGAGAGGCTTTATCAAAGGCAAAGAAATAACAATCGAAGTCGATGATGAAAATACATTTTTTAGCTATTTTATTGGATCTATTATCAATCAATATCTTTCGGATCTTGTTTCTATAAACTCTTTTGTTGGGCTTAAAATGAAATCTGCAAATACAGGAAAATTGATAGCATATTGGAATTCGACATCAGGAAGAAAAGATCTGATTTAAAAAACTGAACAGATAGCTTAAAGACAAAGGCTCCCGGTAGCCTTATCGAAGCTCTTTGTCATTAAACATAAACAATTCATTAAATTCTGGTCTGTAGAAGATTCTGCCAGAATCTTTCGATCGTCTTCAAGAATTCAATTCCAGATTTTAGATCAAGTTTTCCTTTAATCGTTTTTTCCAAGCCATTCATTTGAGCTTCAATAGATTTATCTATTTTCGCACAAAGTGTGGTTGCTTTTGGCGTTAGTTTAAGAAGAACTGCTCTTTTATCATAATCTGAGGAAACTTGCGTTATATATCCTGATTTGACTAACTTTTTGACGTTATACGAAGCGTTCGATCCGATATAATATCCTCTTGAAATAACCTCGCTTATTGTGACGACGTTATCTCCAAGATTGAGCAATATCAAAGCTTGAATTGCTGTGATATCTGTGTATTTCAGTTTATCTATCTCACGCTTTATGATGTCTAGGAACAATTTGTAGTTCCTTTCACCATAAATCGAAATATCCACACAACTGTTTTTCATAAAGTTTCACATAAAATATAGCCATCCTTAATCTAAATCGTACAATAAATTCGTTAAATATTAGTTAATTTTTCAAAGTTTTTTTGAATAAGGTGTATTTTTTTAAAGAGAATTTAAAGACGAATCTATTATTTTTTGAAGTAATTCCTCAAAAGATAAGCCAGCAAATTTAGCAATATCTGGGGCCAGTGAGAGCTCAGTCATTCCTGGCTGAGTGTTTGCTTCCAAAAAATAAACTTGCTTTCCGTCGTATCTAAAATCCATTCTGGCAATCCCAGAACAATTACAAACTTTAAAAACATCTTCTGCCATTTTAAACATTTCATCGCGCGATTTTGCTTCCATTTCATAATTTGAAATATGAGAGGAGGCCCCAGGTTCATATTTGGCTTCATAATCATACGTTTTATGTTCGAAAGTTATCTCAATAGCTCCAATTGCTTTTCCATTTAGCACACAAACCGTAAATTCGCGCCCTGGAATATATTTCTCAACCATTATTTTTTTACCAAAAGTCCATGGAGTATTGATGAATTTCTGCCATTCTTCTTCCCCAAAAATAGTAAACAATCCAACACTTGAGCCATTTGCTGTTGGCTTAATAACAAACGGATAAGCCATTTTGTTCTTAATTTCTAAAATATGTTCTGGATCTGTTTCAAATCCATCGGCAACTCTAACTCCGGCAGATTTAGCTAACTCTTTGCAAATTGTCTTGTCGAAACATATTGCTGAAGCTAAAACGCCACTATTGCTGTATGGAACTCCGAAAATATCAAGAACTCCTTGAATAACCCCATCTTCTCCGCCATTTCCATGAAGAATATTAAAAATGAAATCAGGATTTGCTTTATAAAGCTCTTCGGTTATATATTTCAAATCTTTTTTGACATCTATTTCAGTCACGTCATATTGCAACTTTTTGAGTCCATTTGCAACATTTTTGCATGACAAAACAGATATCTCTCGTTCAGCAGACCAACCGCCATATAAAACCGCTATTTTTTCCATTTTGTGTTTTAAATCAACAATCCTGAAGGATAGACAGA